>JAIXWP010000101.1 GCA_027491215.1 Flavobacteriales bacterium
GAACGAGATGCTCGCGCATAATGGGAAAAAATCAAAAAATAAGCAGCGCATTGCGCTGCTTATTTTTTGATTTTTTCCCATCCCGAGTGAAGCTATTCGTTCCCTGAGCGGAGTGAGATTTTTTGCTTTGTAAAAAATCGAACGAAGTCGAAGGGCGGTGCCAATTCGTGGGGTGCCTTCCCTTGGTTGCACGGAGCGAAGGGCGGTGCCAATCCGTGGAATGCCTCGCTAATTATCACTCACGAATGATACGATACACTTCGGGGTTGTTATCTACTTTGATGAAGTAAATTCCGCTTGTTAGGGTTTGTAGATTTAGGGTAGTGAGTTCAGACTGAATCAAATTCTTTTGAATTACTCTTCCAGAGATGTCGAGAATAGAATAGGATTGGCCTATCAAAGCTGATGGTGTTTCGATATTAATGAAGTGCTTGGCAGGATTTGGCCAAATGTTCATTGTGTTTTTTTCTTCAATAACATGCTCAATATTATTGACATCAAAGAAGCTGAAGTAGCAGGTGTCAGTATCAATTTCAGTGGTGTAAACAAATTGAAAATTAAATTCCGAAGGGTTGAAATCTTCAGTGACAGTGATAGGATATTGGGTAACGGTATTGGCGATTTGTCCGAAAAAGAAAATATATCCTTCTCCGATGGTATCACCTGAACTGTTGAAAACGGCAGGTAAATAAGGGTAGCTTATAAAACTATTGTTGGCATCCGTAAATTCCATCGAGATGAGATACTCATCAGGATTGTCAGGATTTGGATTTATGCCAATAAAGGAGATGTTAGCGCAAGTGATTTCTTGTGCGAGTGAGCCCTGTGCCATCAGCAGCAGCGCTGCAGAAAAGATGAAAAATAGCTTTTTCATGAGGAAAGAAATTAGTGAATACAAATGTGGGAAATTCTAAGGCTTCCCTTCTACCTTTTTATTGAGATCAAAAGTAGATTGTAGTCACTTTGGGCATGTTAGGAATATACGCCTTTCACTTGTGAATTTCCGCCAACTGTTTTGAAAGCTCAGAAGGGGAGTGGCCTGTTTTATTTTTAATGAAAGCCGAGAATGTAGCAGGAGAGTCAAACCCAAGATGAAATGCAATCTCTTTGTGAGAGGTATCTTCAAATAGCAACATTCGCTTGGCTTCAAGAATGATTCTATCATGAATCACTTGCAGTGGCGTTAGTCCAGCATATTTTTTTGTTATACCTGCAAGTTTTTTTTCAGAAATAAAGAGAGCAGATGCGTAGTCTTTTACTCCCAAGTTTTCATTGTAGCGTGAGTCGAGAATTTGATAGAAGTCTAGTAATATTTTCTTATCCTCTTCAATACTCAAAACGGGAGCGCTGCTTCTTTTCAGAAGCATTAGTGCAATGATGGATTGCAGTAATTGAGTTATGAATATTGTATTTGATTTCGAATTTTCTATTGCGTTGTTTTTCAAAATTTGAATCAATGCGCGAAACTCTTCGATGGTTTCCGGTTGATTTTCGAAAATGATTGAAGCACCTTCCGTGAAGGAGTGTTGTTTCAGTGCGGCACTCAACTCTGGGGAACTGATTCTTTCTTCTGTAAACTGTAGTAGAGTCCCCGAGGAATTTTTCCTGTTCATCAAGTGTACTTGTTGTGGACAAATGATGTAGCAGCTATTTTCTTTTACGGGATAGTTTATAAAATCAATGAGTTGATTTCCGCCACCATCTTCGATAAACATTATTTCAAAATAGGAGTGACGGTGTTCTCTTTTGAAGTCGTACGGGTTGGTGTGATCCAGCGGAAGAATATTGACATGCAAAGAATGCGCATCTAGTGAATGCACAGGCAACATGCTATCGTTTTCCTTTCTCATCATCGATGCAAGATAGCGAATCTCGATTCTCAATTCGGAATTCGGGATTCGGGATTCGAAGTTTATTATCTCCTTTCTCCCTTATCCATCGTGTCTGTAATGACCAATGATCGTAAAAGAAAACAGGCAATCTTCTAATACTTGACCTGCGCCAATATTATGTATGATCAAATATCTTTTGCCATCAGGAGATTTTTTATTGGAGACGATACCAATATGCGTTATGCTGCCGCCAAGATTCCAGCATACAACATCTCCTGGTTTGTAGTCTGTGTTGTTTTGTGTTATGGATAATTGACTTCCTTGTCTTGAAAAGTAAGTCATTAAATTAGGAACACGGCGATGGTCTATATTCTTATCAGGCTTTGTCAGTCCCCATATTTTAGGATACTTACTAAAGTTCGCTTTCATATCTTCATGAACCTTTTGCTGGAGATCAATTCCGAGCTTGCGATATGCTCGAATGATTACATCTGTGCAAACGCCTTTATCAGCGGGCACATCTCCATTAGGATATGGAATGGTAAAGTAGGAGGGGTCGTATTCTACTTTTTGTTTTGTTAGAACAAAACAAGAATCTGCTAATCTCTGATAGAAATCTTGACCAAATGATTGACTAACTAAACTAGAAAGAAATAGAATGCACAAATATTTTTTCATGGTCAATGATTCTCAATTCTTAATTCTTAATTCTCAATTCGGGATTCGGGATTCGAAATTCCTTTCGATCAATCGCATTTAATTTTCAAGGCCGCGCTGCAGCGCGGCTCTGTGATCATCCCTTCTCCCTGTCCTCTTCTCCCTCAACGTACGTTCGTCCCCCCATTGTCATGGGGGGCAATCATTAGAAGGCATGCTACGCATGCTGTCTTTTTAATTAGGCATAATATAATCCGAAAGGACTTTGAGAATTGAGAATCGAGATTTTTATTTGTCATTTGTTCTCGGCAAAGCCGAGATCATTTGTCACTTGTCATTTGTCATTTGTCATTTATCTCTTCTCCTTGAATCAAATTTCCTTGAACGAATACATGATGTCTTCCATTTGCTTTTCGAATTCAGCTTGCTTTTCGGTGAGCGTCCATGTCATTACTTGGTGGAACGTATCCTTTCCTTGATATGCCGCAGCTGTGTAGTATAGATCAAATCCTTCTACTCTTGCGTTGAACTTCAACAGTCGAGCAGGAAGCCCATTGATAGTGGTATCGGCGATGGCAGATTTTTTATACACCTCAACATTTTCTTCAATTCCACTAAAAACTATTTCTGCATAGGAGTCAATGTTATTTTCGTATAGTTCTGAAAGTCCAGCATCTTCATATGCTTGTTCCATTTCTAACATGGATTCATCGATCGTTACAAGATGGAACGCTCGAAGTACATTTTCATATTGAACAGTAAATTCTTCGCCAGGTAATTCGGATTTCGTTAGAAATGATGGAATGTCAAGTGTGTATTTACCATTAACGGATATTGTTTGTGGCTTGTCAGAATCACAAGCGGAAAGAGTAAATACAGTGAGAGCAAATAGAATTAGCTTTTTCATTTTTATATGTGATGATTGTTTACGCGAATATAATGTTATTCTCAATTCGAAATTCGGGATTCGGATTTCTCAAAATACTGTCGATCAAGCGCATTTAATTTGTCAGAGCCTCGCTGCAGCGAGGCTCTGCTTGTCTCCCTTCGCTATACTACGCTGGCGCTGTGTAACGCTCAGGGCGGCGCTTGTCATTCCTCAGCATTTTGCAATAACTGTAGTAAATATTTATCAGATGAGAAAGAGAGTTCGTTGGGGTGTAGTGATCCAAGATGAGCCCATCTAAAGCTTTCTGTTTGATGACTGTCTGTATTAAAGTCGAATTTTTTTGTTGTGATGCGAAAACGAGGTGTATCCAACAATTGAACTTGATAATAGACAGAAATGATCTGATCATTTGGTTTGAACAAGGATTCTACAAAAAATCCAGTAGTATATAGATGCTGAATGATTTCAACTTCTTGTCCAAGTTCTTCTATGGCTTCTCGACGTATTGCATCTTCAATACCTTCGCCGAGTTCTACGCCGCCGCCCGGAAACTTTGTGTATTTTTTTCCAGCAATTAATTCATCAGAAAGGAGAATTTCGCCGAGGTCGTTATACAGAATGAAATATGTTCTGACGTTAAATCGTGATATCATGTGCTCTGTGGAAAAATCAAATTGGTGAGATCTTTAAATTCTTGAACACTCAGTTGCTCTGGACGTTGGCTAAATACCGGTAGTGTTATATCAGCCCCAGGTTGAAGGAGTGATTTGATAGATCCACGTAACATCTTTCGACGCTGATTGAAGGCAGTTTTCACCACGAGTTTAAATTTCTTTTCATCACAACCGAATATTTGTTCGGTTTTTCTTTTTAGACGAATGACTCCGCTTTGGACGGCTGGAGGTGGATTAAATTCCTCTCTATCTACTGTAAATAAATACTCAGCATCATAATATGCTTGAATTAAAACAGAAATGATTCCATAGTCTTTATTCCCTGGGCCACTTGCAACACGCTCTCCAACCTCTTTCTGAAACATTCCTACCACCTCAGGAACGAGCTCTTTGTGGTCTAGTACTTTGAAAAGAATTTGTGAAGAAATATTGTAAGGAAAATTACCAACTACCGCGAATTGATGCTGGTACATTTCATCTAACGGCAAACGCAAAAAATCTTTATCGATGATGTTACCTCGCAATTCAGGATAGAAGGCATTCAAGTAAGTGATAGACTCTTCGTCGATTTCAGCAACTTCAACTTTATACTTTTCAAGTTTCAGTAGATAAGATGTAAGTGCTCCTGTACCCGGACCAATTTCTAAAAGATGCTGGTAATCACCATATCCTGTGAGTGATTCAGCAATGCGCTGACATATTTCCGGATTTTTAAGAAAATGTTGACCGAGATGTTTTTTGGGACGTACGTACATATAGCAAAGATAGCCTAATTTTTAGGCTTAGAAGGCAGCGCGGAAAAGGCATAGCCTTTAGAGTGTAATTCTTGCATCACGATTTTAAGCGCAGGAATCATGCGGGGCGCAGCCTTTACACTGTCATGAAATACTACAATGCTTCCTCGACGAGCGTAGTCCAGAACATTCTTCACCACTTTATCTTCCGTGATGGTCGGGTCGAAGTCGCCCGTAATAATATCCCACATCACAATTTGATACTTATTTTTTAAAGCAGCGATTTGACCTCTTGTGATCTGACCATAGGGAGGTCTGAAATAATTCGTTTGGAATACTTCTTCTGCTTTTATAACGCTTTTAAGGTATGTATAGTGGTTCGTCTTGCGACCGTTGGGATGGTCATAGGTATGATTGCCCACAGTATGACCTTCGCTGACAAGTCGATTGAAAATTTGCGGATGAGCTGCAACATTTTTTCCCAAACAAAAAAAAGTAGCTTTCGCGTTATACTGTTTTAAAATATCAAGGACCTGCTCTGTGATTTCTGGAGTGGGGCCATCATCAAAGGTCAAGAATATTTCTTTATCAAACGTATGAACACACCACATCAGGTGGGAAACCAAAGGTTGAATCAGATTAGGTGTTTTGACGATGTACATTAATTCAAGTCATGCGCAAGGACGCATGTTTTTTTAATTTTAGAGATTTCTCCGTTTGCTCCGAATACTTCAAAATAGATTACATAAATACCTATTGGTGCCAGTTGGCCATCGTCTGTAATTCCATTCCAACTGATGCTTCCATTTACTCCGAGATATTCGTTTTTCGTGAGATGTCTCACTTGTCTTCCGTTGCCATCGAAAATGAAAATATTCGCAGCTAACCCGGGTGTGTCATTACTGTACTGAATGGAAAGCACATCTTGATAACCATCATTATCAGGAGAGAAAATTTCAGGCTCGATAACAATATCGGCGTCTCCCATTATAGCAGCCATGGCTTGTGAGTTTTGATAACCAGGTGTAGCGAAGCCTTGATTTTCGGCAGCACTATTCCAATTAGTGTTATCGGTGGAAGGTCGAGACGGATCAATTTTTTCCAATGAAACACCATCCAAATCATCGATTAAAGGGAAGTGTAAATCGACATTGTAAACAAAGCGATCAGAGTATTCTCCATTCGGAGTGATCAACACCACGGTGCCATCATCATTATTGTATGTGGGCAGATTCGTCATACGCCAAATGCGATTGGTGCGAGTAAATGGATAGAACTCAGGGAGGTCTGTTCCGTCCTCAGTAAGCACGATGTATTCTCCGGGAAGAAGGAATAGTCCTTGTTCTGATATATTCTCTAAATCGTCGATTTGTCCGTCATTTTCATTAGCTATTTGCCAATTTGAAAGACCGATAACACGAGGAGAATTATTGTATAGCTCTATAAAATCAGAGCCTCCATCTTTTGGATTAGAGAGAACTTCATTGATCACAATATCACCTGTTTGTGGGACTTCTTCTCCCGCAAAAACACCAGAGATATTAGTACTTTCATTTCCCCAACAATCAAGAAGTGAAAGGATGGTGAAATTGTAAATCGAGCCTGAAACAGGATTGTAGTTGAATGAGAATGCAGTTTGATCTAAGTTGAAAACAACGTTTGTTGGAGTGAAAGCTTCACCATTAATCGTCATTTCAATAGCAGAGTTTGTACTGATAGGTTCATTGAATACAAGTGTCACAGTTCCTAGAGGAACAAGCACTTGAGCTAACACTGGTCCTGCTGTATCGGGTGTATTGTCATTGACACTGTTGACAGCGCTTGGAGTGCCGCCTGCTGCATTTAGTGATGCTCGCCAATTATCTTGATTGCTGCATGGTTCGTCAAGATTGATTCGCTCCAATGACCATCCGCCATCATCTTTAGAATTGTCTTGATACCACTGATCCGTGTATGCAACAAAGTCAATAACCGTATTTAATAGTGTACCGAGCGTTAGTTCGGTTCCTGCATTAGAGAGTGATGGAAAACTCGCTTTGAAGCGAATGTTAGAAATATTGGTAAGAAGATTCGCATTGCTCAGACTAGCAAGAGTAGTGTATTCTCCTGGAGCTAAAACAAAGGGTGTTTCGAAAGGTGTGTTATTTAATGTCACGCTCGACATATCGATGTAGTCGGGGCTGTAATTATAAATTTCGAGATACTCTGCGCGATATTGACCAACTGTATTAGATGGCGCAGCCATTATTTCTGTGATGAGTATTTCTCCTGCCTCTGGTGTTCTGCCGATGATAAATGAACCATTGCTAGCTACGTTTCCAGAGCAGTCTGCAATATTGCTGAAAGTAATGTTATAAGCGGTATTGAGAAGAATGTTATCGAGGGTAGTGATGGTGACACTGTTTGAAGAAACTTGTGTAATTTCTAATAAATTAATACTTGGTGTAATTACAAAATCATCAATTGTGAATGTGCTATTATTGATAGATTCACTGAAGAATAATTGAAGAGCATTACTGTTTTCAGAATACGCTGCGTAAGTGAGGGTTGGATTCTGAATGTCTGGAGTCTCGCTATTGACGCTGTTTACGGCGCTAGGTGTGCCCCCAATAGTTGCGTTAGAAGCGGTCCAGTTAGAAGCTTGCGTACAAGGAATTGTGAGATTAATCAACTCAAGGGAATAACCTCCATCATCTTTAGTTGCATCATTATACCAGTCGATCGAGTAAGATATTTCATCGAGTGTACCTGATTCTGGATGTGAAAGGGTAATTGTCCCACCTGTATTCGAAAGTCCGGGAAAAGCGAGCATAAAAGCTTTATTCGCAATGCCACTAAATGCACCGGCATTCGTAATATTTGCTACAGTGATGTATTCTCCCGGTTGTAGAATTACGGATGAAGTAAATACGCCAGCGTTAATTGTGACATCGCTAATATCGAGCACTACATCTGACACATTGTAAAGTTCTACATACTCCGCGTTGGGTGCGCCGTAAGAAGGTTCTGGATCTGCCATGATTTCTGTAAAACGCAATTGACCAGGTTGTGGGATGGATCCTAAAATAAAAGGAACAGGATTTTCGGAGAGAATATTTCCACTGCAGTCTGAGAGGTCGTTGATGATTAGGCTATACTCCGTTCCTACTGAAAGAGGAAATGTAGTGGTAAAAGTTAGCTGATCGAAGGTGCCATTCCATGTAAAGGAAGTAGCGTTTATGAAGGGTAGAATATTGATGTTTACAAGCTCAAGTGAAGCAGAGTTCATTGTTTCTGAAAATTGAACAGCAACGGTAGAATTATCGATGATGTCAATAGAAACGATGGTTGGTGCGATTGCGTCTGTCGTAACGTTGTACACAGAGTTTATGGCATTTGGTGTGCCTCCTAGGACATTGTTAGACTCACTCCAGTTGCTAGCACTTTGACATGGCAATGTTGGATTTATTAATTCGAGCGACCAACCGCCGTTTGCTTTTTCAGTTGTTTCGTACCAATCAATATCATACACTACATAGTCAATCAATTGACCGTTGTTGTCAAGAAGAGTAAGACTGTCTGTAGTATTGGTTAATGCAGTAAAAGAAGTTATGCCAATACTATTTGTAAAAAATGCTGTGTTGTTTGCATCAGTGAGTACCACGTAACCACCTGGAGCAAGCGTATAGCTTGGGAGAATTTTAATAGTAGTGGAGTTGACAAAAGACCAATTGGCTAGATTGAAAGCTTCGTTAGTATGGTTGTGTAGTTCTACGAATTCTACTTCCGGTAAACCCACGGCTGGCGTAGGGTCTGCAAGAATTTCGTTGAATACAACATCTCGGAAATTAGCGGACGCAGGAATGAAGAAATTGAATATTGTTTGCGACGAAGTCAAAGTATTTCCATTCAAATCTTCAATGTCTGTTACTTCAAGAGTAATATCAGTATTGGCGGGGAAAGGATTAGCAAATGTGAGATGGACGAGTGCCGTATTAGAGGCGTCGAGTGTTGCCGAAGAAGGATTCACATTTCCTTGAATTGTGTAGTTAGCTGTGAGTTCAGCAGCGGCTTCATTGAGTGGTTCATTGAATAAAACATCAACAGACGTGCTAGAGATTGCGGTAGCGCTTACTAGTTCTGGTGCATTTGTATCCACTACGATATTTCCAAAATAGACATCGTCAAGAAAGAAGTTTGCAACGTTAGAAGCGGTGTAATTGCATATCCAGCCGAATGCTGATGAGGAGGTGAAAGTATTATCTGAAATGGATGTTTGAAAAGCGAGGTTCGAGCCACCGGTGTAATCGGCAAGAATGGTCCATAGTCCAGTATTGTCGCGAGTAATTTTAACACGAACAGAAAAGGAGCCAGAAATCGCTCCAGCAGTAGCTGCGGCAATTTCTACTGGATTGTCGATGCCATTATCACGAAATAGGCGAATCGCGTCAGCACTTCCACCCTCGCCAAATTTTAGGAAGTAGCCTTCCACACCTGCGGTTCCGGCGCCAGTGTAGGACATGGCTGTTCCATTTGCAGTAAGGTAGAGACGTGATTGATTATTGTCGCTTCCGGCAAAGGCTTGACGAATAAAAAATGACCATTCTTTATTTCCTAAAGATGTATTTGCGAATGAAGTTGCAATAGTTGACTGACCAAGACCTGGAGCAGTCAGTTGGAGTTGACCAAGGCCATTTACAAGGAATGACGTGGTATTGCCAGTCCATGATGGGTTATTGGTGAAGTCACCATCACTGAAATTATCACTAAGCTGACCGAGAGCATTTAGAGAGCTCAGAATCATCAGGGATAGGGCTATTTTCTTGAGTAATTTCATAACATCACCAAACATACTGATTGCTTTCTAAATAATGAAATTTTCGATATTATAGAATTTGGAAGGATGGAAAAACAGAATAGCTTTGACGATTAAATAACGTACTGATGAAAGTTGCCGTTGTAGGTGCTACTGGTCTTGTGGGTAGCAAAATGTTAGAAGTATTGACACAGAGAAATTTCCCTGTAACCACATTGATTCCTGTGGCTTCTGAGAAGTCTGTAGGGAAAAAAATCACATGGAATAATATCAATTGGGAAGTAGTGTCGATGCAAACAGCAATTGAAATGAAGCCTGATGTAGCGTTATTTTCAGCGGGTGGGGGGACGAGTATTGAATGGGCGGAGAGGTTTGCGGAAGTAGGGTGTGTTGTGATTGACAACTCTTCTGCTTGGAGAATGGATCCCAATAAAAAACTAGTGGTGCCGGAGATCAATGGTGATTCTATTACTGTTGATGATAAAATCATTGCAAACCCGAATTGCTCAACGATTCAAATGGTGATGGTTTTGAAACCACTTCACGATCTTTATAAGATTAAACGAGTTGTGGTAAGCACTTATCAAAGTGTCACCGGAACAGGAGTTGCAGCGGTTGATCAAATGATGAATGAACGCGCAGGTGTTCCAGGCCCGATGGCGTATCGCTATCCAATTGATTTGAATTTGATTCCTCAAATTGATGTTTTCACAGAAAACGGATATACCAAAGAGGAGATGAAGATGATCAATGAGACTAAGAAAATAATGGGAGACGATTCTATAGAAGTGTCCGCAACAGCTGTGCGCGTGCCGGTTATTGGCGGCCATTCGGAATCCGTTAATATCGAATTTGAAAGAGAGCCAAGTTTAGAAGAAATCCGATCGGTTCTAGCAAATACTGAAGGCGTTGAAGTATTGGACAATCCTCAAAATTTTGAATACCCAATGCCGAGCATTCATGCTCACGAAAGCGACCTTGTATTTGTCGGAAGATTAAGAAAGGATTTTTCACAACCCAAAACCATCAACTGCTGGATTGTTAGTGATAATCTCAGAAAGGGAGCGGCAACAAATGCAGTTCAAATCGCGGAAAAGCTTTTGAATAGAGGTATTCTTAAAGCTTAGATTTTACTTCGTCTATAGCAGCAAAAATATATTGTTTTTTCTCAAAGGTTTTATAGCTCGGTCTATGAATTACCTCTATCCATTGGTAGTCTGGAAGTGTTTTTTGTAAACAATATCTTTCTAGTTTATGAAGAGCGAGATCTGCTTGATAAATAGAGTCTGTGAGCAGGTTAGAGTAAATACTTTGATCAATGATTTGCAATAGTTCTGGTTGATTTGCTCGTATCCATTCGAGTGCGTAAGGGTCCGGAATGTGGATGCAAATTTTTCCATTTTCTGCAAGTATTGATTTGAAAGTCTTGAAAAGAGCCGAATGTTGTTCGATTGGAATATGCTCTAATACATCAGGAAGTACGATGAAATCATATTTCTTAGATGTATCGAAATTGGACATATCAGAAACGAGAAAAGAAATATTGGAGTGATGCCCTAAATTTTTCTTAGCAATTTCGATACTTGAAGGGGATATGTCTACAGCAAGCAATGAGCCTGCTTTTTTTACCAAAAGTGAAGTAAGCGTTCCAATGCCGCATCCAATCTCGAGTACGGATGATTCATTGGTCATTCCAGATGATTTCAAACGCTTCATGATGGTTCGATGACGAATATTAACCCCAATGCGCGATTGCTGGTTTGAATATTCATCATAGAATTCTGCAATTTCCTTTTGGCTCTTTTGACTCATGATACAAAGTTATTCTAGTTTGTTAAATAATTCCACAAATGATGTAGGAGTAGGGTTTTTTTGTTTTCTTTGGTACGAAACCAAAAGTATGAACCTATGATTAGCGCCCGAGTATTCGGTGTGGCAGTATTACTGTCTATTGTTTTTTCCACACTTGTTTCTTATTTTATTTTTTCAGGAGGCTCAACTACCTCTAGCAGAGAGTCCAAGGTAGTTGCTCAAAAGGCTGTGAATATTCCAAATTGTCCCATAGAGATTGTACGATTACCGAAGCAAAGTTCTTCAAGTCTTATTAGTCCTATCTTATTTACGGACATCAGTTGCCCGAGTGAATCTTTTGATAGTTTGAAAAATTCACTCTCGAATTTTATCAATTCACAAAAGAAATCAGGATCTATTACCTCCGCTTCAGTGTATTTGAAATCAATGAAAAGCGGAAATTGGTTTGAAATCAATGGAAATGCAATGTACAACCCAGGTAGCTTAATGAAGGTGGCTATTCTGATGACTTATTTGAAGGATTCAGAAGTACAACTAGGATTGTTAGATAGAGAATTTGTACTTCGTGAAAAAGTAAGTGGGGTGCTCGTTAATCAAATCAGAACAGGTCCACCATTGGTGGTGAATAAGGCTTATAAAGTTCGTGATTTGCTTAGAGAAATGATCGTAAACAGTGATAATGATGCGACTAATTTGCTAAACCAGAATATTAATAGAGCAACTTTTGGAAAAGTGATGGGGGATCTAGGAAGCAGAACTCCTGATTTGGATGATCCGAATTTTGAAATTTCTGCGAAGGAGTATGCTCGTTACTTTAGAGTGTTGTATAACGCTTCTTACATTGGAAGAGACAATAGTGCGTTTGCATTGGATTTACTTACTAGATCAAATTATAAGGGAGCGCTGACAAAAAATATTCCTGGCAATGTAAAAGTTGCTCATAAATTCGGAGAGCGCCCTTACGAAGAAGGATTTAACTTCAGCGAAGGAGGTATTTTTTACGTCAATGATGATCCTTATGTGGTTGTATTCATGACTCGCGGAAAAGATGCGATGAAGCTTCCTGGTGTAATAGCAGATGCGTCTAAAATGTGTTACGACTTTATAGTGAAGTAAAACCGAATGTTTATTCGGTTTATTTCACCTCATTTCCTGGATTCATTAGTCTATCTGGGGTAAGGAAGCTTAGTTCTCCATTGGCGTTTTCTGCCATTAGAATCATTCCTTGGCTTTCAACACCTTTGATTTCTCTTGGCGCAAGGTTAGCAAGCATGATAACCGTTTTTCCAACAGCATCCTCTGGATTATAGCTTTCAGCTATACCGCTAACAACGGTGCGCACATCGGCACCGGTGTCTACTTTAAGCTTTAGAAGTTTTTTTGTTTTAGGAATTCGCTCAGCCTCTAAAATCGTAGCAATTCGAATATCCATTTTCTGAAAATCATCAAAGGCAATATTCTCTTTGATAGGATTTACATTTGTCGCAACGGTTGTTGATTTGCTCGCCTCAAGTTTGGCAACTTGAAAGGCAACAACTTCATCTGTAATTTTTTCAAAAAGAATAGGAAGCTGACCGATTGAATGTTCGGTTTTTAGCAACTCTTCTTGAAAGCCATCGTTCCATTCGGAGAATGAGAAGTTAAGTCCTTGACGAATTTTTTCTGCGGTGTAAGGAATAAATGGTTCGAGAGCGATAGAAAGTCTAGCAACTAATTGAAGGCATTCGTGAAGAATAGTAGCGGTTCTGTCTGGCTGCGTCTTGATAAGCTTCCAAGGCTCTGTTTCCGTTAGGTATTTATTCCCAAGACGAGCAATATTCATTGCTTCCATTAGTCCTTCTCTGAACCTAAACTGTTCTAGTTTCTCGCCAATTTTTTGAAGAGTGGCAATCGAATCTTTTTGCAGTTGTACATCTTCATCTTGTACACGTTCTCTTGCAGGAAGAACACCATTGTAATATTTATGAGTTAGAACGAACACTCGGTTAATGAAGTTTCCGAGGATATCTGCAAGTTCATTATTGACGCGGTCTTTAAAGTCTGTCCAAGTGAATTCGCTGTCTTTTTGTTCTGGCATAATTGAACAAAGTACATAGCGCATTTCATCTTGTTTGTTGGGCATTTCTTGTAGGTATTCATGCAACCAAACTGCCCAATTTCTAGAAGTTGAAATTTTATCTCCTTCGAGATTCATGAATTCATTTGCAGGAACATTTATAGGAAGATTGAACTCACCATGTTCTTTCAAAATGATTGGGAAAATGATGCAATGGAAAACGATATTATCTTTTCCGATAAAATGTATTAATTGGCTGTCTTCGCTTTTCCAATAGTCTTCCCAATTCTTTCCATTTTTATCTGCCCAAACTTTTGTGTTTGTGATGTATCCAATAGGAGCATCGAGCCATACATAAAGTACTTTTCCTTCAGCGTTTTCTAGAGGGACAGGCACCCCCCAATCAAGGTCGCGCGTCATGGCGCGGCTGTGTAAGCCACCATCTACCCAACTCATGCATTGACCTACAACGTGGGCTTTCCATGCTTTTGGGTCATGATGTTGTTTGCCATCCAAGATACCTTCTTTGATAAATTGACCGATCCATTTTTCGTGGTGAGCCATTGGTAAATACCAGTGGGATGTTTCCTTCAATACGGGTTTGTTTCCGCTTATTGTGCTATGCGGATTGATAAGGTCGAGAGGGCTGAGAGCGGTGCCACATTTTTCACACTGGTCGCCATAAGCCTTTTCATTGCTACAGTTTGGACAAGTGCCCATGATGTATCGATCGGCGAGGAATTGTTTCTGTTCCTCGTCATAATATTGCTGAGAAGTCTCAACTTCAAAAGATCCTTTCTCAAGGAGTTTTGTAAAAATATTTTGGCTCATTTCCGTATGTTCTGGAGATGAGGTACGATGATATTCATCGAATGAAATACCAAAATTTTTGAAAGCATCACCCATCAATTGATGGTAGTGATCTACTATTTGACGAGGGGTTTGACCTTCTTTTTTAGCTCGCAAAGTAATTGCTGCCCCATGCTCATCAGATCCACAAATGAAGGCAACATCTTTTTTCAAAAGGCGCAGATATCTCACATAGATATCGGCCGGTAGATATGCTCCAGCGATGTGTCCGATGTGAATTGGTCCATTTGCATAGGGTAATGCAGATGTGATGAGGTATCTTTTAGGCTCTTTTGTCATAAGATTGCATTTGATTTCCCTGAAGGGAAAGCGTTGCAAAGATAGATGAAGGCATGAAAAATAGACAACCCGAATTTTTGAAGAAAGGCGATTGTGTGGCGATTGTAGCCACCGCGCGTTGGTTGAATCAAGGAGAAGAGTCTAAGGCAAAAGAACTCCTAGAAGCCGCAGGCTTGATAGTTGAAGTATTTCCAGAGGTTTTTGAGAAGGAGTTTCAATTGGCAGGGAATGATGAAACCCGCGCCAATAGCCTACAGCGAGCTTTGGATGACGAGCGCTATCGCGCGATTTTAATCGCGCGTGGAGGCTACGGAACGGTCAGGATTTTAGATCGCTTGGATTTTACAAAGTGGCTACAGCGACCTTCTTGGATATGTGGGTATAGCGATATCACCGCGTTATTGGGTCATATCGAACGTCTCGGGGTGGCAGGGATTCACTCTACGATGCCTATTTCTTTTCAAGTTGCTACAAAAGAGGCGCTTGATCAATTGGTGGATAGCTTAATGGGAAAGCATACCCATCAACAATGGAATTCAAATTATTTGGGTGATCTTGCTCTATCGGGAAAGTTGATTGGAGGTAACTTGAGTGTACTTTATAGCTTAATTGGATCAATAAGCTATCCTAATACTTCCAATAGCATCTTGTTGCTGGAAGACGTGGATGAGATGATATACCATATTGATCGAATGATGGAAGGGTTGCGGAGATCCGGGGGGCTCAACGGGGTGAGGGCAATATTATTGGGAGGGCTTACTCAGATGAGGGACAATACGTTAGACTTTGGTTTTTCCCAGAATAATCCGTTTGGAGAAACGGCTGAATCTGCTATCATTCGGGTAGCAAATAGTCTAGAGATACCAGTAATACCGGGCTTTCCGACCGGTCATCAAAATGATAATCGCCCTTTTTACCATGGAATGGAGGTAGAATTAGTTGCTTCTAATGGCACAGTTGTGGTGAAATACTATTGAAAGCGAGCCGTTCAAAACTAATTGAGTTTTCCGATGGAAATCATTGATTTTGATGAAGATTTGCTAATAAAACCGTACATTTGAAAATACAAAGTGTAAAATGTACACTAAGCGATTAACTTTGGCAGCACAAACTATTGAAATAGATCACGAGTTTGATTTTGAGATTGTAGGCATTACGAGCCAGGAAAAGGATTACCGATTGGTTTGGTCATTGAATTTGCAGTTGGGTTGGAATTTTGAACGAGATTTTGATCACACGGTTTTTACCAAACAAGGTGAATCTATTCATTCACGTTTTACTTACACAGAAGATGATGGAATGATCATATTCACATTGCTTTCAAACAAGGGCAGTGATGGATTTTTGTTACCAGAGTTTTCGAGATTCGATTACATAATGATTATTGACGGGGCTGGACAGCTGCGTTTAGAAGAGTTGTTAAAAGAAGCTCGAAAAGCAAAATTTGTGTTGGCAGCTTTGTCGCTAGAAACAATGAAAATGAAGTCAAAATATAATTTGATTATAGATTAAAAATTATGCATCAAGACATTATGAATGGAATGAAGAAGACGAAGATCGTTGCGACGATTGGACCTGTTTCTTCTAGTAAGACAGTATTGCGAGATATGATCTTACAGGGCTTAGACGTAGTACGATTAAACTTTTCTCATGGAGCACATGAAGATCACAAAAAGGTGATTGACTTCGTGAGAGAAATTGATGCTGAGCTAGGCACTAATACATCTCTTCTAGCGGATTTACAAGGTCCCAAGCTGAGAGTAGGAGAAATGGAAAATGGCAAAGTGATGTTGGAAGTTGGAAAGAAGATTGTCATTTCAACTGTTAAGCAAATTGGAACTACCGAGGTTATTTATACCAACTATAAAGAATTTGCGCGCGATGTAAAAGCAGGTGAGATGGTGTTGTTGGATGATGGAAAAATTGTAATGCGAATTTTAAGCACGAATGGAATAGACCATGTGGAGTGCGAGATAGTTCAAGGTGGTCCATTGTCAAATAAGAAGGGTTTGAATCTTCCGAACACCAAAGTTTCTTTGCCTTCCTTGAGTGAAAAAGATTTGGCTGATTTGCATTTTGCCTTAGGAGAAAATGTAGACTGGATAGGATTGTCATTTGTTAGAACAGCAGAAGATGTTCGAGCATTAAAGGAGATAATCAAGAATGCTGAAAAGCATGCGAAGGTGATAGCGAAAATCGAGAAGCCAGAGGCAGTAGATGCGATTGATGGAATTATCGCAGAAACAGATGCGGTGATGGTGGCAAGAGGAGATTTGGGTGTGGAGATTCCATTGCAGAATGTGCCCTTGGTTCAAAAGATGATCGTTCGCAAATGTGTTGAGAGCGCGAGACCAGTGATCGTAGCAACGCAGATGATGGAGAGTATGATCGTGAATATGACACCAACACGTGCCGAAGTAACAGACGTTGCAAATGCTGTATTAGACGGTGCGGATGCAGTGATGTTGAGCGGAGAAACTTCTGTTGGTGCTTATCCAGTCGAAGCGATTCGAATGATGAATAACATCATTGGTGAAGCAGAGAAATATGAAGGATTGTATTATCTTGAAGAAGCTCCAATGGAGATGGATGAGTCTCGATTCATAACTGACTCGGTTTGTTTTAGTGCATGTCGTCTTGCAAAAAGAGCGAGTGCTACAGCCATTGTGACAAATTCATTCAGTGGCTATACAGGATATAAAATAGCATCTTGGAGACCAAAGACAAACATCTTTGTATTCACTGGAAATAAGAAAATTTTGACTCAAATGAATCTAGTATGGGGAGTGAAAGCTTTCTACTATGATAAGATGGTGAGCACCGATCAGACGATTGCTGATATTCGTTATTTCTTGAAGAAATATGAATACATCAAGGAAGGAGACTTCATTATTAATATCGCATCTATGCCGATCTTCGAACAAGGCATGACTAATATGATAAAACTAAGCAAGGTTTAACCTTGCTTAGTTTTTATTTTTTTACTGTCTTACTATTTTAAATTCTGCACGACGATTGACTTCGTGTTCCTCTTTTGTGCACGGAACGCCGTCGATACATCCGTTCACTGGCTGTTCTTCACCAAACCACTCGGTTTTGATTCTATTCTTTGCAATTCCTTTTTTCATAAGGTAACCTTGCACTGACATGGCACGTGACATAGACAAGTTTTCGTTGAAGGTTTTAGAACCACGAGCGTCACAAAATGTCTTCACGAGAATCATCGTAGTAGGGTCTTCTTTTAGAAGAATAGCAATTTGATCTAGTGTGTTTTTTTGATCTTCTGGAATGAAAGATTTACTGAAGTCGAAGATGATATTTTGAATGCTGGAGGCGTTTAAGTCTATAATACTTGTTGCATTATCATAAGCACTTTCCGGCTTCTTCTCTAGCGGTTTTTTCTCATCAGTTACAGGTTCTTTTTCGTTTTCCTTCACAGTTGTTTCAGGTTGTTTCTTAATGTCATTTTTCACGTCTGGTTTTGCTTTGACATCTTTTTTTGGAACCTCAGCAATGTCAGGTTTCTGCTCAGGTTGCTTGTATAAACTAAGTGGGCCATTGTGTTCAATAGGCTTGATAAGTTTGACTTCTTTTGTGCCAATGTTGAGGTACGGGTCCACAATAACTTTTGGAACATTATAGGCGAAGAGAGGTTTTTCTGAGACCACTAGTGGGTGATCAACAAGTGAAATTTCGACATTTTCACCGGGCTTAACAATGAATTGGAATTCACCTTCAGCATTCAATTTTACTTCGCTAATTTCGTTTGAGTCAAGGTTTTTCATCTGCACGTTTTCTCCCTCTAGCGAAACACTTTTATTTTCTGTAAAAATGTTTCCAGCTAACAACATTTGTTGCAATGTTTTGAATTGGAAGAAGAAGATATCGTCATTTCCTCGGCCTGCTCGGTTTGAACAGAAGTATCCTCTATCAGCTGCGTCATCGTAAAGTAGAGAAAAGTCATCAGAGTTTCCGTTGATAGGAGCACCCATATTCAGAGGTGAGAGATAGGTTCCATTATATTCTTCAGAGAAAAATATATCAAGTCCACCTAATCCAGCATGTCCATCACTTGCGAAATATAGAGTTCCTATGCTCGATAGGAATGGAAACATCTCATTTCCTTCTGTATTTACGTTAGGTCCTAAGTTTGAGGGTTCGCCCCAAACATCTCCTACTTTTCTGCTAACGTAAAGGTCCATTCCTCCAAAACCGCCATCGCGATTACTTGAAAAAAACATCGCTTGTCCATCTGATGAAACACACGCGTGTGCATTTGAGAATGCATCATTGTTAAATGATAATTCTTCCACAGCAGACCAATCACCATTATTGAATTTCGAACTGTAGATTTTAGTATTGACACTTCCTTTCTTGTCGATTACAGCTTTGTTTTTTTTGATGTTATTTCGGGTAATGTAAATAGTTTGGTCCCATGGGGAGTAGAATACCGGGCCGTCGTGATATTTTCCGTTTATGTTGGCAGATAGTGCTTTTGGATTATTTAATTCAAACTCGTCATCAACAGTTACTTCAAAAATATCGAGATATGATGAAAAGGAAAGTTTGTCGTCATCATTAGTTAGCTGATCAATGTTTATCGCTGAAATAAGATACTTATCTCTTGTCAATTGTGTAAGTCCAATGACAGGTTCAGAGTTATTTATTTTTAGTTTTTTAATTTCATATTTCGAAGAGTCTGCAAAAAGTTCAAGGAAGTATTCCTTATCTCTAATGTGACTTATAGCTCTTGTGTCGTTTGGTTTTTTCTGGTTGTAAATACTATACCATTTTATTGCTTCATCATATTGACTAAGGCTTTTTAATCCTTCAGCGTAATACAAGATGTCTTCAGGTTCAGTTGAACCAAGATCGATTGTTTTTTTGTACCATTCTGTCGAAGAGATTTGAATACCAATTCTTCTATATAGCGCAGCTATTCGGCGGGTGATGTCCGGATCATTTGGTTGTTGCTCGTTAGCCACTTCATAGAAATAAAGCGCTTCATCATAAAGCATATCATCAAAGGCTTTATCACCCTTTTCGAGTTCTGTGGCCACCTGTCCATTAGCGAGGATTCCAAAGAACAGAGAAATGATAGAAGTTAATAGGATAGATTTCATAGTATTCTAAATCTGATGATTAGAAATATCGTGGATAAACGATACGCTTACGTTTGGTAGAGAGTGTATAGCTGGCAATAATTTCATGGCTACCGAGATTGGTGCGTATTAAAGTACTAACAGGTACATCAACGGAATATCCAACTCTGATTTTTTTATCAACTTGCCATTGGAAAATAACTCCAGCTACTTCTTGAACACTGTAGAAACCACCGATGATAAACTGATCATGAAGAATAACATTCCCATATAATGCTAATGAAAGAGGAGCGTTTGCAACTGCACGAATTGCCACATTTGGCTGTATTTTCACTTGACGATTGATTTTCCAGAGCTTTCCCGCCATCAGGTGTAAAGTTGGTTCTTGCCTTCCATCAAGGAGTTCGAAAGGAGTAGAACCTTTTAACTCTAATTCATTTCTGAGGAACTTGGGAACAGATAGGGAAATGAAGTGATCTTTTTTATAGTAATACAAACCAAAACCAGCATTCGGTAGCATTAGTCCGTTTGTATTATACATAAAGGCTTCATCTACTTGATTGTAGTAATCGCTAGTTAGAGCTAAATCTGTGAGATTATTTTGATACAAATCTATACCGCCTTTTAATCCAAACGCGAGAGTGGCTCTGTTCGAAAGTCTTGCTCGGTAAGCAAAGTCTAAAGTTATGCCAAGACGCGTTGTAGGTCCAATGCGATCGTGTATGAGCGTGGATCCTATAGCGAGTTCATCCTTTTTTAAAGGCATATCAAAAGCAAGCGTTTGAGTCATTGGAGCGCCTTTGAAGCCAATCCATTGACTTCTGTGCATTGCTACAATATTGACTTGCTCTTTATATCCCGCATATGCTGGATTTACATACAGCTTGTTGAGGATGTATTGCGTATTCATAGCTTCCTGTTGACCAAAAGTTTGGACAACAGAAAGTATGATGATAACAATGAGGGAGAAATATTTATTATTCATGTTCTTCATTTCCGTTCTTGTTATTTATTGAGGAATACATAGCCTTTTCTTGGTTTATCGCCCGTTCCAAGGTCAAGTACATAGAAGTATGTTCCTTTCGGCAACAGTCCAGATCCCAATGTTAGAGCGGATTGTGAGTAACCAGCCCAATCATTTTGATAGTTTGTAGCTTCGAAAACTTTATGTCCCCATCTATTGAATACCGTCAATTTATTATTAGGATAATCCTCGAGGCCTAGGATAGTAAATGAATCGTTGACACCATCACCATTAGGAGAGAAGCCTTCTGGAATGATTAGATCGATGTAGCATTCAACATCTACAAATACGAGCGCAGTATCACAAGCATTGAATTGATCACACACTACATATGTGACAGTATCCATTCCACAGAATACCGTTGGATCATTGATGTATGTGATTGTCCCATCTTCGTTGATTATAATTTGTCCGTGGATGGCGCTCGCATTAGAAACGAATAAGCTATCTCCGTCAAGATCGAAGTCATTGTCTAGCACATCTATTGTGATAGAAACATCTTCTTCAGCGAATACTTCATCATCATCAACTCCGACTGGAGGTGTATTTACTGTTACATAGAATGTACATTCTGTTGTATTTCCTGCAGGGTCAACGGCAGTATAAGTCACCTGCGTAATTCCATGCGGGAAGACGTCTCCACTTTCTAGTCCTTGTGTCAATGACATCGTCCAACTGCAATTGTCAGTGAATATTGGTAAGTTATAGGTGACAATAGGATCGACTTGTACAATGTCACCAGGACATGTTGTAGATACTGGAGATTGAATATCGAGTACTTCAACATTGAATGTACAAGTAGAAATGTTGCCGGATTCATCAATAACCTCATAGGTTACCTGTGTAATACCAACCTCAAAGTATTCACCAGATGCCGGTCCATCGATAAGCGTAGCTTCACCGCTAGTACAGTTATCGAAGTACTGAGGGATCGGGTACGTCACAAATGCTCCACAAGAATCAAATTGGTTTCCAACTTGTATATCACCAGGGCAAGTCAATTGAGGAAGTTCATTATCCACAACGGTTACATTGAAGCTGCAGTCAAATGTATTTCCTGAAGCATCTGTAACTTGGTAAGCAACAAGTGTTGTTCCAAGTGGGAAGAACTCACCAACAGCTGGCCCAGAAGTTAGTGTGATCGTAGAGCCTGGACAGTTATCTGTGAAGGTTGGAAGGTCATAGTTGACTTCGGCTCCACATTCATTAAGATCATTGTTTACTGTAAGATCTGTTGGACAAGTAATAACAGGAACTTGGTTGTCTACAACTTCAATAAGCATTTCACAAGTTGTGCTATTTCCATTGATGTCTGTGACAGTCCATGTTATAACTGTAGTGCCTACAGGATATGTATCAGTTGCGTCTGTTGTGCCATTGTAGTTGTTGATCACAGATTGTACTCCGCAATTATCAGAAGATACAGGAGTAGGAACAGTTACTATAGCACTACATTCATCTAGGTCATTAAACACCGTGATGTTTTCGGGACAAGTGATAGTGGGCAATTCTGCATCAATAATATTGATAACAGTTGTACATGTAGAAACATTACCGTGAATATCTGTAACAGTCCATTCTACAAGTGTTATGCCGACAGGGTAGTTGTCAGAAGCATTGTCAGTTCCATTATAGTTGTTTACTACAGTTGCAATTCCGCAGTTGTCATCAACTATTGGAAGATCTACAACTACATCAGTTCCACATGCACCGACAGTATTGTCTGCAGTAACATCTGATGGGCAAACTAAGCTTGGTGCTTCTGTGTCAACTACTGTTATTGTTGTAGTACAAGTGAATTCATTACCATGAATGTCAGTTGTAGTCCAAGTAACAATAGTTTCACCTACAGGATAGTAATCAGAAGCATTGTTGGTGTTGGTATAGTCATTAACAATGCTGAGTACTTCGCAGTTGTCGGTGGCAGTTGGGATTTCAACAATCACATCTGTTCCGCATTCTCCGGTAGTTGCGATCACTGTTTGATCTGCAGGACAAACCATTGCTGGAATCTCATTGTCAATCACAGTTACGTTGAATGTACAAGTAGTGATATTGCCATGAATGTCTGTCACCGTAAATTCAATAGTAGTTGTTCCTACTGGGTAAATGTCAGATGCATCAGCAGTATTGTTGTAGTTATTCACAACGGAAGCAATTCCACATTCGTCATTAACTGATGGCGAAGGAACAGTTACGCCTGCGTTACAAGCTCCAAGATCATTGAAAATTGTAATGTCAGAAGGACAAGTCACTTCAGGAGCTTCATCATCGATCACTGTTACATCAAAAGTACAAGTGGTGATGTTACCATGAATATCAGTTACTGTGAATTCAACAGTCGTTGTACCTACAGGATAGTTGTCAGAAGCATCAGCTGTATTGTTGTAGTTGTTTACAACAGAAGCGATACCACACTCATCAACAAATACTGGAGCTGGTACTACCACATCAGCGTTACATGCATTTGCATCGTTGCTTACTGTGATATCGGCAGGACAAGTCACTTCAGGAGCTTCATCATCAATTACGGTCACATCAAATGTGCAAGTAGATACGTTGCCATGAATGTCTGTGATAGTGTATTCAATGGTAGTAGTTCCAACAGGATAGTTGTCAGAAGCATCAGCAGTGTTATTGTAGTTATTTACTACAGAAGCAATACCACACTCATCAACAAATACAGGAGCAGGTATGATGATATCAGCATTACATGCATTTACATCATTGCTTACAGTGATGTTTGCAGGACAAGTCACTTCAGGAGCTTCATCATCGATCACTGTCACATTAAATGTGCAAGTGGTGATGTTGCCATGAATATCCGTGATAGTATATTCAACAGTAGTTGTTCCAACAGGATA
>JAIXWP010000053.1 GCA_027491215.1 Flavobacteriales bacterium
CGCGGAACAGTTATTTACAACTGTTATCCGGAGTGGAATCCAACAGACATCAGACAGCTCGAAGGGCGCATTTGGAGACAAGGCAATCAGTTCAGTTATGTCCGCATTGTAATGCCGCTTATTCAGGATTCAATGGACGTATTTGTCTTTCAGAAACTTGAAGAAAAGACCTCACGCATCAATGACATTTGGTTCCGTGGTGATCGTGGCAATGTACTTGACCTCGAAAGTCTTGATCCTGAAGAAATCAAACTTGCACTCATCACTGATGTTGATCGCCTTGTGAAAATGTTCTTTGACCAGGAGAAAGAACAAATCAATCGCGAGTATCGAAAGCTGCTCAATGCCATTGAAGCAATCAAGGAGGTTCAAAGCGACATCAAGGATTATTTAACCTACCGTGAGAAAAGCCTTGAAACCATTCGCACCTTTCACACGACTCTTCTGAATTCTGAATTCATGAAGGAAATTCCAAAAGCAGCCGAGGACGGAGAAATTCAGAGCAAACAAGTAAAGAAAGCCAAGGAATTAAAAGAGGAAATCGAGCTTGTGCTCAACAGCAGCGATCAACAAGACAAAGACATTCTATCCATTGGAAGAAAGATCGAGAACAGCTATCCTGTCCTTGGTATTTACCTTTCTGCAAAGTACTTCCTTTCGTACTTCAAAGAATACGTCAGCAAAGTCAGAAAAACGGAAAGAACGATTCTGAAACCAAAAGGCTATTCACTCACGAGTGATCTAGCCCCCGTTACGGCTCAATACGAAGCCGATAAAGCGGCTTTGCAGCTTCGAGCGGAAACTTATAAGGGAGAACAGAATTCATCTCGCTGGAGCGATCTGAGAGCTGAAATCGAGCAAAAGAAATCTGCTCTGCAGGTGGAAGGTCGCTCTGCTGTCAACCGCGCTGAGGAATTTGAAAGACTGAATTACCTCCTCGAGTTTAGGCAAGCTGGAGTTCCCCAGCCAGAGGCCGCAGAATCTTTCTCTAGTGAACTCGAGCTCGAAGCACTTGCGCTTGAAGTCGAACTTGAACTATTCTCTATTTAACCATTATTCAACCTACACACAATGATCAATATCAAAAATTACTTTTCAGAGGCTCAGAATATCAACTGGTCAAACATGCCAGAAGCATTGGCCAAAGGACATAAACTTATCGAAGGGGCTGCTCAGAACAACTGGGCTGCATATAACTCCAATGAGAATATCAAAAGGGTTGTTGAAGCTTACTTCCAAAAGTTAGATGATTATTTAGCCAAGAACCCAAACAAGCCCGCCAAACCTGATCCAAAGCAAAAGCCAACTCCTAAGCCTAAACCGATTCCTGATAAGAAAACCTCAAAGAAGAACTATTCTGGTAAGAAAGTCGAGATTCGACCTGCCTCAAAAAGCTCTTCCAAGTTCATCGTATGGGATGTGGCCACGGATCAAAAGTTTGCGAATGAAAAATTCAATTCGATTGAAAATGCTGAATCTTTCATCGAAGAAAATGACATGGTCCTGGTGCGAACAATCACCAATGAGGAAGAGCCAGAGGAAGTCGAAGCGGATCTTGTAGAGCGAATTGATACTGATGTACAATTCATCAAACGATACGCAAACATGCATGGTAAAGTCAAGACACAAGCTCAAATTCTCAACCTACTTGCTGGACTTCAAAGAGCCATTTTGGAAAGAAGGATCCGTAAGGATTCACCATTCGCAAAGGAAATTGCTTTGATGCAGGACCAACTCATAAAAGCTTATGAGAAAATGGGAGACATGGCTGAGATCAAGATCGACGCGAAAAATCTGAAACGCTATCTTGAAATTGCGAATAGCCAAGAAAGCATGTTGTCGATTGCGCTTCTTAAAGCCTATGTTGGATTGAATGGAAAAGTGGGCATAAAGGAAAAAGCTGAGCGCTTGATGAATCGCATGGAGAAAGCTGTTAAAGGCGGTAAAATCTCTCGAAATGACAAGTATTCTAAAAAGCTTAATAATGCCTACGAAAACTTAAAGTCATTCCTTGAAGGAAATGCGAGCTCACTAAGCATAGCTAAAGCTGAGCTCAATGGGCTGCTCGGTATCGTTGGAGAAGATTTATTCAGTCAAAAAAAAAGTCTAAACGGAACCGACGGGGAAGAGGACTTTGGGGATGAAACGATAATTGTGCCTTCTGGTGAGCTCCTTGGAATGGAATTTCAAACCATTGGGCTGACAGGTAAATACAAAGAGCTCATCGGTGATCCATCAGTGGGATTTTCTGCAATGGTTTACGGACTCCCCAAATCGGGTAAATCCACCCTTTGTTTGGACTTTGCGAAACACTTGGCCAGCAATCACGGCAAAGTGCTTTTTTGCGCCATTGAAGAAGGTTTTGGGTACACGTTGAAAGAGAAGATTGACCGACTCAATGCGTCACACACCAATCTTTTTATCACAGACCGAATTCCTTCCGATGTAAGCATGTATCAATTTGTATTCATTGATTCCGTTTCAAAAGCGGGCATTGATATTCCTGACATTGAGCTCCTTCGTAAACAGCATCCAGAAACAAGCTTCATCTTCATTTACCACACCACAAAAGAAGGCCGTTTTAAGGGAACAAACACCCATGCCCACGAAGTCGATGTGATTATAGAAGTTGCTAAGGGTGAGGCCAAGGCGACAGGGAGATTTAATACGGGGGGAAAGATAGCGATAAGTGCAAACTGACTAATCTTGAAACATGAATAAGACTGAGAATCATTTGAAGGATTAACATTCAGTTGAAACTAACACTATCCAAAAATGAAACAAATCTATATGTCCCTTTTTTCGCAAAGCCACAGATTGACTAATGCAATAATCTCTTTGAAATTCCAAGTTCTTAAGAGTTTCCGCGTTCGACCAGAATTCATTATTCTTAGCAACCTCGACAATCCATCCATTTATTTTTGACAGCCAGAATGTTGGTGATTCAATTTCAATAAAACCGAGAATCCCTGCCACTTGTAATTCCTTACCATGTCTTTCAAATTTATATCTTTCTATTCCTCCATTATTGGTTTGGCCTATTACATATTCCCGTTCACGCCGCTTTTCTGGAGTTGGCAACCTCTTACTTTCTACCGAAAAAATAGAGATGTTCGAATGCCCTTGCTCGTTTGTATAATAATAAAAATCAGATACCCCAGAACTCTTTTTGTAAATGTCCCTGTACTGACAGCTCACATTAAACGGTAAATCTAACCGCCTCAATACCTTTTGTGTTTCTTCGACATAAATTTGTGTTAGTTCGTCCTCGTTCAGTTTTTTTTCGAGGTGATAATTAGCTTGCAAATATTTTTTAAAATAAATCACGCTTTCACGCATCGAATCAACGATTAATGATATCGTTGTATCCTTGGTTACGCTAATAGATGCGCTTTTGTATGAATCAAAATCATCGTCTGCAATCATTCATTTATTTGATTAGAGAAATCTAGAAAACATTTATCTGCATCACGATAGGCAATAAGCGAAAGCCAATATTTTTGCTGGTTTGGTTTTACGAAGACAATAGTATCTCTTTGATGATATATTTTTATTACTCTCTTCATAGAAAGATGGTTGGAAATTTCATTGACAATAAGTTTCTTAATATCCAAATCGCTTAATTCATCTTCAAATATGATGTCATCAGAAGAGCTATCGTACTTAAAAACCACAGCAATAAGAGATGATTTACGAAGATTCACGACCTGTGCTAAGCGGAAACGTGTTTTTTCTCTACCAAAAACGGAGTTTAGCGCACTACAAAATGCCTCACCATAAGTTATAGTAAAAGATCTTATTTTACCACTCGGAACTGGCTGAAGAGCAATTGAATTTTCACCATGAATGAAAAAATCTTGAAGATAACTATTACAATCTGAAACCACGCGTAAGTCGAAATTAGAGCATTTAAAATCTTCAGCAAGAAAAGGGAGTTTCTTAAGATCTTTCAACAAGAATGTGTTATTTCTATTAATTAAGGTCTCTGAACTCGTGGCAAGAATATAAAATTTATAAAATTCATAATTTATTCGAAATGACTCCAAAATTTTATTTAAAAAAATAATGTCATCCTTCGAAGATTTTATGCCAACGATTCTTCTTTGAAAGGAAAAATCAACACTGTTTAAAAAAATAGGGAATTTCCTTTCGCCAACATTTTCCCAAATTATTAAATTGGGAGCTAAAAAAACTTCATGCCGTGGGATTTTCGTAAACTTCAATTCTGGACTAATCATTTGAAGATTATTCAAATTGATTCCATGCTCACTTATTCCTTTTGTTGGTAAAAAAGGGATATCGTAAATAAATTTTGGGCTTAGCCTTTTTTTACTGCCAATTTCAAATCCTTCTTCAATGAAGGAGTCATTTGCTTTTAAATGATCTACTAGAGGTTGATTTACTTTTAACTTTTCCACTAAATTTCTAACTCTCCCCCCCCCTAAAAGATTTATTTTCCAGATGAAATCATTTTCAATTGCATCTTGTTTGCTAAAGAAATGAAGATCATATTCATCAATCTCAAAGAAAATTCGTTCATTTGTTGCCTTGGTTCTTCGAAATGTCAAATGCAGAATATTTTTTTTAAAATCTGGTTTTTGATTCAAAACGAAAATGGCGGCAGTGGCAACATCAGCACCATCCCACAAAGACTTATTTCTTGCTAACGCTGTAAAATCGAGAACTTGAGCTATTTCGAATTGAGAAAACAACAATCTTTTATAGCTGGATGAGGTGCTATTGTAAAGTAATCCTGAAGACTTAATAATAAGACATATTAGTCCACCTTCTTTGGCGAGGGAAAAAGATTCGGAAAGGAATTTTAACGCAATTTGTCCTTGAGGTATTTGGACTTTTTTATCATCTACTACCCAAGAATTAGTATAATTTGTTATTGCACCTCTGGCAAAAGGAGGATTCCCAATTACGATATCAAAACTCCTATTTGCAAAATGGTGTTGCATAAAAAAGTCGGAGGCAATCAGATTTTCTTTTGTAAGGTCATCAAACTTTAGTTTGTTAATTACTTCAATAGGTTTTAGTTCATTACAAAGTGCCAAACTTAGACTAAAGGAAGACAGTAAAACAGCTTGTTCTTCTTTGTCAATACCGTAAAGACAGCGTAGCAACTTTTTCAAATCATAAATTCCAGGCTTTTTCAAGCCATTTTGTAATCGCCAAATTTGGACTAAGCGTTTGAATGCAGTCACAAGAAAGATACCTGAGCCACATGCGGGATCCAATACCTTGAAATTAGCAAGATTATAGCTGGAGTATTTCTTTAAAGGCAGACACTCATCTACTAACATTTTCGCCAAATGTGATGGAGTGTAAAATAGCCCATTATCTTTTTTATTTTCTCCTAAAAACTCTTCATAAAGCCTACTTATCAATTCAACAGGCACATATTTAAATTCGAAATAGCGCCAGTCTGGAAAGCCTATCTCTATTTGTGCCGACTCCAAATTAGTCTTATCTGTTGCTAATAGTTTTGCTACAATCGAAAGGTCTAAAGATTTAATTATTTCTTGCTCATCTTGTTGCCAGTTAAAAACATTACCATTAAAATTTCGATTCAAATCATTCAACAACTGCACAAACATACCTTTCTTAAGGACTTCTCCAAAAGAATTGGATGAATCATATTTTTTGAAGAATTTATCCGATAAAAGCTTCTTTCCTTCGTCATCAGCAGTTTCTTCAAGATATTTAATTAAAATTGATTGAATAATCAACTTGTTAATTAACGTTTTAGGAGCTTTTTCAAGTTCTTTGGAAAGTTTTGAAATAACGATTCGAATATTTTGAATGAGAGTATCATATGACGAGTTTTTGAATTCAAATCGTCCTGATACTTCATTCTGATCCCAAAAAAGACCACTTTTTATCTTGACCGCGAATTGCTCATTAAAAAGACTATGAATTTCTCCAGCAATTTGTAATTTATCTATCAAATATACAGGCTTTAAATCCTTTGTGAGATGCTCAGTGCAATCAACTATCTTAATTTCGGAATTGAAAAAAAAACAAGCTAGAGGTACTTCTCCACTGCTCCAAATTCTTCTTTGTATTTCAGAAATGTGAGTATCGATTTGGTCAGCTAATGCAACCTTTGTGTAATCGTAAATATATACTTGAGGTTTATAATTGCCATTGAGTTGTTTTCTGAAATATATAGCCGTTACGTCCTTATGAATAAACCGAGCGGTTTCAAGGTGAAATGTAACATCACTCACATCGACATCTTCCATTTTGTCAATGAAAATCAAAGCTTTATCCTCAAAAAAGCCTAGCTTCTTAAGTCCTAGGTCAAATGAGCTTAACTTTCTTGGTTTGGTTTTCATTAGCACACTTTATGGCACGCGAAAATACAAAATTCAATTTTTACAATCAGAAGTTTCTAAAAGTTTATCAACAATGAGCACAGCTTGCTTTATTTCCTTGAGCTAATGACTTTCAGACTAGACCTTGTGAACAAATCCGCAGTATACTTTTCATATAGCCCAAATAAAACCTCCATTCTGTTTGCCTCACTTGTAAAAGCTTGCGATCTGTATGCCAAGTCAACGGCTTTGTCTAACTCGTTATGCGCTTTTATCAAGGCAGGTGGCATTGTCAAAGGGTCGTAAAGGTCCGCAAGGGAATTATCGGGAAATTGGGCTCTGATTTCTAATATTTTTTGAGCTGCGTTTTCAATAGCCTTGATTTGTTTGATTGCTGGTTTTTCCGGAAACGGAAAATTATTATAAACCAACTCATTAGAGTATCGATAATCACTTTTAATCCTTCCACAAATAGTCTTTACCCAAGCCATATGCATAGTTGAAGAGAGTACTCCTAAATGATAAAGATTCGCATTTTCAATAAACAAACAACTATCACTAGCTATGTAATCTTCGCTGAAAAATCCCATTGGAATAAACTTCCTGTTTTCAGAGGAATGACGTGGAATAAGCACGAACCTATTCGAAGGTTGTCGATCTTCTCCAAACAAAGTAGGAAAGGCTGCCAGCTTTTGTGTTGCTGTTCTATTGCTACTCATCCTATGTTCTTTTACCTTTTCTACCCTACCCTTCACATGTTTTAATTCCAGAATTTCCTTTGGCGACGCTTCTTTAAGCCATAGACACCAACGTTCTAGACCATTCAAAAATTCATGTGCACTTAATAGAGGTTTCAAGAACTTTTTAGCCTCTGGTTCTAACTTCAGGAATTCCTCCTTTTGCTCGTCACTAAAAATGAAATTCCCGCCGTCATTTGGCATACTTCCAAAAGATATTTCAGGAATGTCGCAAATTGGTTTTCTTCTTTTGAGAATGAATAAATCTTTATAGTCAATTAGGTAGGGGTTAATATTTTTTACTTTAATTTCATGAGGCTCACCACTAATATTTTCGTATTCAAAAATGCTCTTATTTGTCGTGTCAAAAGTTGCAAATCCAATAATTACACAATAGACTGCTGCATTACTTTTCGCCTCATTACTCCACTTGAATGTACGGTGTGCAAAGTGAATTTTCACATTGAATCTTTGCATTAATGTAGCCCATAAAATACTTGTTTGCTCTCCCTGAACAATGGAGTTCGTTGAAACGAACGCAGCTTTGATCGGTGTTCGCTGGATAAACTTTACAGACTTTATATACCATCCAGTTACATAATCGAGTAAACCACTTCCTTGAATATTGTCAAATTGCCTTACGATTTGATCGCGCTGTTTAGATGTCATTATCTTAGAACCAATAAATGGTGGGTTACCAATAATATATGACAAGTCGTTCTTTGAAAAGATTAACTCCCAATCTAGCTCTAGTGCATCACCATGAATAATTTTAGCTGACTTCTTCAAAGGTAACCGAATAAAGTACTGTCCGAACTCACTGCTCACCAACATATTCATTTGGTGATCGATTAGCCACATGGCCACTTCTGCAATTCGCGCCGGAAATTCTTCAAATTCTATCCCGCCAAATTGATCGACATTAATCCAAAGAATACTCTCAATGCTCGTAGCTATTTGTTTTTTGTACTGTTCTCGCAGAATTTCCAACTCTAAAAATCGAAGTTCTCTGTAGGTGATCACTAAGAAATTACCACACCCGCACGCGGGATCAAGAAATTTCAGAGTGCTGAGTTTCCGATGGAAATGGGCAAGCTTTGTTTTATTGCCTTTGACCGCCTCAAATTCTTTCCAAAGTTCATCGAGAAAAAGTGGTTTTATAAGCTTAAGGATGTTGGTTTCACTAGTATAGTGTGCTCCAAGATTTCTTCTCTCTTTAGGATTCATTACACTTTGAAACATTGAACCGAATATCGCTGGTGAAATCATACTCCAATCGATATATGTGCAATCCAGGAGAGCTTGACGCATTTTACTATCGAAACTTGCTGTTGGCAAGTTTTCTTCAAATAACTTCCCGTTCACATATGGAAATTCGGCAAGTTGTTCGTCGATGTTTTTATATCTTTTATCTTTTGGCGTGTTGAGTACCTGAAATAGTTCCTGCAGTTTGGCTGCAAGGTCGCTTCCATCAATATTGGTACGTTGTTCAATGTATTCTTGAAATTGTTGTTTTTCAAAAATGGTTGTGTCTTCAGCGAACAAGCAGAAAAGCAAGCGAACCAAGTACACTTCTAAAGGGTGCCCTGTATAGCCAATTTCTTCAAGTCTATCGTGAAGTTTACCCATTAGTTCGGCTGCTTTAATATTAGCAGGATCTTGTTCTTTGTAAACTTTCTTTTGATAACCAAGTAAATAACCAAAATGCTGAACATTGTTTACGAGATCATTGAGTTTAAACTCAATTGTCTTTGTTTCTTCAAGATCGTATAAGCGGAAATTTTCGAAGTCAGAAATCAATATATATTTCGGTAATTCGTGCTCTTTCAATCCGTGTAAATAGTCTTTAGCTTGTCCAAAAGCTTTGTCAAGGTTTTTGCCCCGACTTTTCATTTCAATTAAAATTGTCCCCTTCCAAAGTAAGTCAATGTATCCATCTCTGTCATCAAGTTTTTTAACCTTGTGTTCAAAGGTTGAAACTCGTTTACTCGTAATACCAAAAACATTAAAGAATTCCACTAAAAACGGTTTTGCGTCTGCTTCTTCATTAGAAGTATCAGCCCATTCTTTTGAGAATTTTAGTGCTCGGTCTTTTATTTCATTCCAGCTTAGTGCCATAACTAACTTGCCTAATCAATTGAATTTAATATTTCAATTTGCTCTTATTGCTTTTCATTTCATTCCTTCTAACTAAGTCAAGACTCAAAAGCAAATCTCAATTTGGTCAAATGTAGCCTAGCGAATTTGCATGCACAACAGAAGAAATGTTCTAGATAAAATTGTTCTCACATAAAAATCCGGAATTGACAGTATTTCTTTGGCTAACTTTTAGGTAAATGGTCAATTTTCGGCAAAAAACGGTTGAATTCGAGGGTAAAACGGTAATTCAATGGTAAAATCTCAGAAAGGCGCCTCCACCAAAACCAACTCAGCACCATTTTCACCACCTTTTTCGATGATTTTGTTGTCTTTCATGTACTTGATGTAGTTTTTGGCTTGGCGATCACGGACGGATAGGGCATCCATGAGGGCAACTACGAGTTCTTGGTAGGTTAAGGAGAACTTTCGGCCAAAGATTTCACGGGCGATGTCAGTAAGGTCGTCCACTTTCCGTTGCTCATGAAAGTCTTTACTCTTTTCACCGAGGTAAACGTGGTGATTTTTCTCTTTGTCCCATCCAAATTGAACAAGCGGCACTTCGAGAGGGCTACCGTCGCGAACTTTTAGCGCTTTGATCACACTGCTGTTGTTGTCGTCATCCTTTTCGACGGAAAGAATACCTGCGGCTTTTCTTTGAATTTCTGAACCAAGGTGACCACGAAGCTTCAATCCAGAGGGGGCAAGGTGAAGAACAACCACGATCAAGGTTTTATAAATACCTGCTAGACGGAATAGCTCCTCGACAAGCTGAACAGATTTCTCCTCATCGTTCACTCCATCAATCAAATCAGCAATACCGTCAATAACTACCATGTGGATGCCTCCAAATTGATAGTAAAACTTGTCCATACTCTGCAAAATACTTTGCATCCTATCCTTCCGTGAGAGTCCGACCATGCAATAAGCCTTAAACCAATCCGGGGGCTTCTGCAAATTGGACCGCTTGAGTATGAATGTAAGATTCTTGTATAGCTGATCTTCTGATTGTTCTGTATCGTAAACTAGGACGGCCTTTCGATCAAGATTTTGTTTGATCTGCGTTCCAAGGGTATCAATTCCCTTTTCATCTAAGCATATGGCACCTGAAATGATTCCGCCGAGATAATTAGTTTTTCCACTTCCTTCACTGCCCGTAATACAAAGAAGGTTCCCCGGCGCACCAATGGTAACATCGTTAATCGTGACTAATGGCTCAGGTTTAACTGGAGGATTGTCAAAGTCTATTTCGCAAGATTGTAGGACAGACATCGTTTCCTCGTAAATCTTGTCGAGCATTTCACTGAACAAGCGCATAAGGTCAACCTTAGTTTTTCCTATTCGAAAGAAATCCGAAATGTCCTTTTCAGTTTTAGTTCCCGCTAATGGAAGCACGAGCCTTCTCATATCGTAATCGGCAAAGGTCTCTGCATGCTTAATGGAGGCTTCAAGTCCAGTCTTGTCAACATCATAGAGCAGTGTAACGTGCTTAAATCGAAATGAAAGTCTTTTAATAATGCTCTTTGGAATGTTGGCGGTCTCACTATTAAAGCAAATCGCAGGTAGTCCTCTTGCAGCCAAACTGAGTACATCCTTTTCACCACCAGTAATGAAGAGTACATCACCACGGGTAGGTAATTGTTCCAATCCAAAGACGTAGCCCTCAGGCTTGATACCAGAATAAAGAAATCTCAGTTCCGAGTTTGGACGATACACTTTCATGTAGTTCTTTCCCAAGTAACCAAATATGGGTTCTGAGCTAGTGCTTTTCAAAGTGTAAGGTATACCTTCTTTTGAGACTCCAGAAATCTCAATAAGTGAGCAAACGCTGTACTGTTTCAAGATTTCTATTGAGATTCCATATTGCCTCCAAAAATCTAACTCGGCCTCAGCGAAGTCTTTGATTTTAGGGACTTCAAATTTCAAAGGGGCCAATTGCTCGACTTCGCTTTCTCTCTTAACCTCAATGGGGGGCGAAGGCTTTCGAGTAAGGATTGGTCGAGCTATTGGCTTTGATTGATCTCCAAGCATGAGTCCAAGAGCTTGATCGATCAAGTTCAGAATCTCTATGAACTCATGCCTATCCGAGCAGTTCTTTTGATGAATAAATCCTACCAGAAAAAAGCAATCGCCAACAAAGTTTATCTCTCCAAAATCTTTGATTTTATAAATCTTGGACTTCGTATCGAAATAAACATGACATGATGCATTCTTATCATCGTAGAAAGGATTAAGGAATTTTTTGCCTACTCTCCAGCCTCCGGGAATGAAATAACGGAATACATCCAAGCCTCCGTTGGTCGCTTGAAGAATCTCTTCTTTGGTTAACGCCATACATACCGCCTCGATTAGAGAATACTCGGTTCTGGTTTTATTACATTCTTTAGCATCAGATTTTCGATATCCGAAACTCTGTAAAAAATCCGTCTCTTAACCTTAGTGTACTGCAGGTCGCCGGAATCTCGATATCTCTCTAGTGTCCTTCTGCAAATCTTTAAGATCCGACAAGCCTCGAAGGTATCGACGAGATCGTCCTCCAATAGCTTCTTTCGACTTTGCATATTTTCAACTTTGCTCTGAATATCTTTCAGAGTGGCCATGATTTGCTGAAAAGCTTCCGATTGAATTGTTATGACTTCCATATGTTTCAATTGAGAGTGCAAGACTATTTCACTTGACTTAAAACCGTTGGAAGGCTGTTAGCAGCCTGCATAAGATTTTCTCAACTGAAATTGAAATAGAGTCAATTAATGTCGTATCAATTTCGACGACCTCCTAGGTCATTGTCTTTTCTTGACACGTAATCTGAAAATGCAGTTTTTAGTTCCTCCATGAATACCGAGGTTTCAGTCTTTCGATCACGAGCTCTTGTTAATTTGGAGCCAGCTCCTTTCACCGTGTGATGAAAGAGTTTTTCGAAAGTTTGTAGCAATTGTTTCTTATTAAACTTTCCGGAACTGCTTCGAATAGCTTTTGTCTCGTAAAGAGCAGTGGTCAACTCGAGTAGGTCGGTATCAGATTTATTCCAAACAAGTTGCGGGGCATCCGGATATGGATGAGACTCCGAATTCTGTGCAGATTCATTCGGGAATTTAGTAGTGGGGTAACCAATCGAATCTCGGAGAAGTCTGAATCTGTTTTGTAATGCTCTGATTTTTCGGGATAAAAACTCTTCTAATGAAGACACAAGCATCTTCTGAATTTCGAAAAAGTGAAGCATTTTTTTTTAAGGACATCTAGTAATTTGATGTCGCTTCGATATTTGAGAAGTCCTTCAACCTGAATACTGTCAAGTATCAATGCTTGATCCTCAGGAAGGTAAGTGCTCCTGATACCTCGAAGATCGGAATAAAGGAATTCAAGAAAATCGAGCGAATCTATCATGTTATGATATTTGGAATAATCCGATTCGACTTGCTCCTTTACCCTACTTGAAATTTGATTAAGATGAACCCAATAGTCGTATGGGTGAATAAATGAATTGATACTAAAGAGTGTAGAATTTTCGGTTTCAAATAGGTTAAGCCGAGACTTGGATTTTATCTTCATTTCAACCTTCCGTACTGAAATTTCTTTCACCACTTCACTGAAGACCTGATGCATAAACTTGATAATTTTTTCGGTTGCTTTCAACGAAGGGAGAAAGAAATCGTTTCAATTTTTTTCAGTGCAATTGTGCAATAGAATCAGTAGTGCAAAAGTGCAATCCCCTATATATAGGGATTGCACTATTGCACTAGATACATGATTCGGGGTGAGTGCACTATTATTTTTTTGAATCTCGAAGAATCAACTTCAAGTCAGCTGGAATTTCCATAGGAGAAAGTGGCGGCACATTTGATCCTCCTGTATTTCCGACTGGTATTTCACCGATAAACGACTTTAATCCTCCTATAAGAAGTCTCGGTATTTGACCTAAAACCTCTTTTCTATCCTTTATTTTGATGGCAAAGACAAACATTTTCCAATGAACAATAGTATGCTCAATAGGCCATGCCTGTCCAAGTACATGAGCTCTTTCTAAATGATTGAAGGATTCTTTAAAATTTCCAGATGAAAACGCCAGATTCGAAAGATTCAATTCTTTATCCACCTCAATTTTCAACTTTCTTGGTATCAAAACATGTATTTTCATAGAACAAACCTAACTAAAAAATAACAACGTCGCTCGGCTGATAAATCGCGACCATGTTGGAATTAGAGGTTTTTTGATATTAATTTTGCCTAGAAATTTTCAAAAGCGATTCTTGAATTCCTACTTTCTTTTAAAGTTAGAGAAGCGTATTTCAAATCAGATTTATGCTATCTTTGTAAAAGTGAGAATAATCGCCTTGATATTAGCAGTCTATGTAATGATCATTAGTTTGATCCCTTGTGAGCATTCTCATGAGGAGACTAATGCCTCTCATTCCTCCACTGAACATAACTCTGATTCAAAGCATGAAGAGGACGAGCGGTGCTCTCCGTTTTGCGTTTGTGCCTGTGTAAAAGGAGTTGAACTTACTGAGAAAATTGAAACACAATTTTCTACTTTTATTGAGGTGTCATCAATTCAAATCTTCTCTTTCTCGGAAAATCTGCACAGCGATTTTGTACCGAGTTTCTGGCAGCCTCCTAAATTATAATTATCCATATTAACGGAGTTCTCCGCTATCCAAAGTGCTTTTCTGTACTAAGGAACTTCACATAGTTTAATTCATACGGTGGGAAATATTTTCCTTCTCCGTGTAGCGCTTATTACATATGTTCAATAAAGTTATTTCCTTCTCGATAAGGAATAAATTCATCATTTCGTTGATGACATTGGGTATTATTGTTTATGGGTTATATTCCTTTACTCAATTACCTATTGATGCTGTGCCTGACATCACAAATAATCAGGTACAAGTTTTTACTCTAACACCAACATTAGCGACACAGGAGGTCGAACAACTCGTCAGTGCCCCTATCGAACGTTCGGTCGCTTCACTTCCAGATATCGAAGAAATAAGAAGTATATCTCGATTTGGGTTGAGTGTTGTAACAATTGTTTTTAAGGAAAAAGTAGATATCTATTTTGCAAGACAGCTGGTGCGTGAAAGGCTAGCTGAGGCTGAACAATCTATTCCTGCTGGAGTAGGAACTCCGGAATTATCTCCAGTCAGCACAGGACTTGGAGAGGTGTATCAATATTTGGTAGAAGCTGATAGCGCGTACAGAGATAAGTATGACGCCATGAAACTTCGCGAAATCCAAGATTGGATTGTTTCTCGACAGATACTCGGCACACCAGGTGTTGCAGAAGTAAATAGTTTTGGTGGTTTATCCAAACAATACGAAGTCGCAATAGACCCTGTTTTACTTCAAAGTAAGAATATTTCTATCATAGATGTTTTCAATGCTTTAGAGAGTAATAATGAGAATACAGGAGGTGGTTACATTGACAAAAAGCCAAATGCATACTTTATTAGAGGTTTAGGATTAATAAAATCCTTAGATGATATAGAGGGAATTCTTGTAAAGAACAATGATGGAATTCCTGTATACATGCGGGATATCGCGAAGGTTCAATTTGGAAGTGGAACACGCTACGGTGCAATGACCGCCGACGGAAACGGTGAAGTAGTAGGTGGAATAGTCATGATGCTTAAAGGATACAATAGCGCACAAGTTGTATCAGATATAAAGGAAAAGCTTCCTGTTATCCAAAAGTCATTACCTGAGGGTGTTAAGGTAACTGCGTTCTTGGATCGAACGAATTTAGTAAACAGAGCGATGGGTACAGTTAAGAAAAACCTAATCGAAGGCGCTCTTATTGTAATTTTTGTACTTATTCTTTTTCTAGGCAATTTAAGAGCTGGGCTTATTGTGGCTAGCGTTATTCCGCTCTCGTTGTTGTTCGCAATTATTATGATGAATATTTTTAAGGTGAGTGGAAATCTCATGTCACTTGGTGCAATTGACTTCGGTCTTATTGTAGATGGAGCTGTCATCATAGTAGAGGCTACCATGCATTTTCTAGTCGTTAATTATGTGGGTAAAAAACTTTCAAAAAGGGAAATGGACGAGGCTGTTTATGAAAGCTCTTCGAAAATTAGAAGTGCAGCGGCGTTTGGAGAAATCATTATCCTAATTGTTTATCTTCCTATTTTGACCTTGGTAGGTATTGAAGGAAAAATGTTCGGTCCAATGGCTCAAACGGTTGGATTTGCCATCATTGGAGCCTTGCTTCTCTCTTTGACCTATGTTCCAATGATGAGTTCCTTATTTTTATCACGAGACATCAAAAATAAGCGAACATTCAGTGATCGTATGATGGAATTTTTCCAAAGAAAGTATCTTCCAGTAATTCAATGGACACTTACAAAGAAAAAGACCGTTGTAGCGATTTCATTGGCATTATTTCTTGCGAGTGTGCTTGTCTTTTCTAAACTCGGGGGTGAATTTATTCCGACCCTCGAAGAAGGTGATTTTGCTTTTCACAGTATTCTTCCTCAAGGATCTTCTATAAATGAAAGCATAGAAAATAATGCTCGTGTAGAGAAAATTCTTATGAGCTTTCCAGAGGTTAAACGAGTTGTTGCCAAAAGTGGAGCACCAGATATTCCTACAGACCCGATGCCTCCTGAAGCAACAGATATGATGATCATTCTGAAAGATAAAGAAGATTGGGTAACAGCTGATACCAAAGAAGAATTGATGGACACTATGATGCAGGCTTTGAAGGTTATTCCTGGTGTATTCTACGAGGCAACTCAGCCAATACAAATGCGATTCAATGAATTAATGACCGGAGTTCGACAGGATGTTGCCGTAAAGATTTTTGGTGAAAATTTGGATAGTCTTCTAAAATTCGGTGAACAAGTAGAGTCGCTAGTACAGGGTGTAGAAGGGGCCAGTGAACCTCAACTTGAACGTGTAAATGGATTGCCTCAAATAGTAATCAACTACAAAAGAGAAAACCTAGCTCTTTACAACTTGAATATTTCAGAGGTAAATCGCATTGTAAGGGCGGCCTTCGCGGGTGAAGTTGCTGGGCAAGTTTTTGAGAATGAGAGACGATTTGACCTTGTTGTAAGAATGGATAGGAACCTTCGAACAGATATTGATAATTTAAAAAAATTACTAATCCCATTGCCAAGTGGAAGTCAAATTCCGCTAGAGCAATTAGCACTTATACAGATCGAATTAGGACCTGCACAGATTTCGAGAGAAGAAGCGAAAAGAAGAATAGTGATTGGATTCAATGTCGTTGGAAGAGACGTTCAAAGTGTAGTTCAGGATTTGCAAAAGAAAATGGATGATCAGATAAAGCTTCCACCAGGATATTATATCACCTATGGTGGGCAATTTCAGAACTTAGTTCAAGCCAGTAACAGATTGATGATTACAGTACCAATTGCATTACTTCTTATCTTTTTGTTGCTGTATCTTACTTTCAATTCTACCAAAGAAGCGTTGCTAATTTATTCTGCAATTCCACTTAGCGCCATCGGAGGTGTCTTTGCCTTGTGGATGAGGGGTATGCCATTTAGTATTAGCGCAGGTGTAGGATTCATTGCACTCTTTGGTGTGGCAGTCTTAAATGGAATCGTATTGATTAGTACGTTTAATGAATTAGAAACAAAAGGCTTGGATCTATATGAAAGAGTAATTGAAGGCACCAAAAGCAGATTGAGACCAGTTCTAATGACCGCACTTGTAGCTTCACTTGGCTTTTTACCTATGGCACTTAGCAGTAGTGCAGGAGCAGAGGTACAAAAGCCATTAGCTACCGTGGTGATTGGTGGCTTATTCTCCGCTACTATTTTAACTTTAGTGGTTTTGCCATCATTGTATATTTTGTTCAATAATTTCAAAGGAGCAAAAAAGTCATCTCAAATCATTAAAGGCGTGAGTGTATTGATTGCACTTTTTCTCCTTCAAGGTGATGTAGTTGCTCAACAATCTAAGGAAATTCCATTGGATAGTGCGATTAACTTGGCGCTTTCTAATAACAATCTTATCAAGTCTGCGGAGAAACGAATTGATCTTAGTAAACAAATACGGGAGACATCTAGCGACATTGGGAACACGAACGTTTCATTCATGTATGGTCAATACAATAGCTTTTATAATGATAATAGCTTCGCACTAAGCCAAACAATTCCATTCCCAACGTTTTTTAAAGCACAAGCTAATTTGTATGATGCTGCAACGACGGAAGCTCAAAAAAATAAAATTTGGGTCGAAAATGACTTGAGATTTGAATTGAGAAAGGTGTACAACGCTCTTTATTATTCAAAGGAGTTTAGCCGGTTACTACTTTCTCAAGACAGCATTTACCAGCGGTTTTTGAAATATGCCGAGCTAAGATTCTCCACAGGTGAAATTTCTAATCTTGAACTTATTTCTGCTCAAACAAAAGTTTCAGAACTTAGAAATGGAATGGCTATCAATCAAACTGAAATTCAAAATCTAGAAGCCAGATTAAACATGCTTTTGAATTCAAATGAATTCTACACCACAGCTAAATCAGATTTTGATGCCCTAGGTGTGATGATGGTTTTCGACACATTAGCATCAAATGAAAATCCTCAGTTACAGATTTTGCAGCAGCAAATTTTGCTTGCAGAAGCTCAAGTGAAAGTTGAGAAAACAAAAATGTATCCTGAATTTTCCATTGGTTACTTTAATCAATCTCTTTTTGGCACCGTTGATTTTGAGAACAGTCAGACCATTGCTAATGCGTCAACTCGATTTCAAGGTTTTTCTGTCGGAGTCGCTATTCCTATTTGGGCAAAGCCTCAATCATCCCGAATAAAGGCTGCGCAAATTCAAGCAGAAATTGCCTCAATGGAAGTGGAGCGTTATTCAAGTGTTTTAAGCTATGAATATCAAGTCCGCTTCAATAATTATGAGCGAAGTCTGACCACACTCAAGTATTTTAATGAAAATGCGCTTAAGAATGCCGAAATACTCATCAAGAATTCCATTTTGGCCTACGAGGCTGGAGAGATCGGATATTTTGAACTTATATCAGCCTTGGACAGAGCATTATCCATTAGAACAGAATTTACAAAAGCGAAAAATGAATACAATCAATCAATAATTGACATTTTGTTTCTTATTGGTAAATAAAATACGAAAATGAAAATCATTCCAATTGCAATAGTCATCGTTTTCCTTTACAGTTGTGGAGGAAGTTCAACATCAAATAAAGATGAACATGATCACGGACATGGTGGAGGAGCTGAGGGCTCTAGTGTAGTGCTATCACCAGCTCAAATGACTTCCTTAAGTTTAACTTTGGATAGTATAAAGTCTAAAAGTATCGCTGATGTTTTGAAATTGACAGGGATCATAACAGTCCCTCCGCAGTTCAAAGCAGATGTCTCATCTCCAACCGAAGGATTAGTTCAAACAATCAACGTGAATGAAGGACAGCGAGTTTCGAAAGGGCAAGTTTTGGTTACTGTTTCAAATAGCTCTTTTATACGTCTTCAACAAGATTATTTAGAATCCAAGTCTAAGCTTGTATTCCTAGAGGCAGAATATGCTCGACAAAATAAATTAGCTCAAGAGAATGTCAATGCCAAAAAAGCTTTTCAAGAGGCTGAGGCTGATTACCGCTCAGGCCAGGCAAGATTAGCTTCAATTGAAAAACAATTACAACTATTAGGTATCAATACCTCAGGCCTTTCTCAGAACAATATTGAATCTGTAATTGCTATTAAAGCTCCTATTTCTGGCGTTGTTTCACATATTTCTGTAAATATCGGGGCGAGCGTTTCTTTTGCTTCGACACTTTTAAAAATTATAGATAATTCTGAATCAGTCTTGGAAATCGTTGTATTCGAACAAGATCTAGGAAACATTAAAATTGATCAAATTGCAACGTTTACTCTGACCAGTGCGACCGGTGAGTCATATAGGGCGCAAGTGAACAACATTGGTAGCACATTTGAAAACGAATCAAAGGCAATTAAAGTTCGAGCCAAAATTCTGGATTCTTTTGATGGACTAATCGATGGAATGAATGCTAATGTGTTTTTAGCATTAACGGATAAGGTAGCTCCTTGCGTGCCCTCAGAGGCTGTTGTAAACTATCAAGGCGGGGATTATATATTCATCTACTCCGAATCTATGCAACACGATTTGCTTCACTCAGGTCACGAGCATGAGGAGGAGCACAAACATACCGAAGACCATCAACACGAAGATTCTCATGAAGAAGTTCAAAAAGAACCGGAAGCGGGAAGTTTAGCCTTTCTGAAAATTGCAGTCAAGAAGGGCTCTGTTGCAGGAGGTTATTCTGAGATTACTCCGTTGCAAGAAATACCAAGAGATGCAAGGGTAGTTACAAAAGGAGCCTTCTACGTTTTAGCTGCAATTACTAACCAAGGAGAAGCACATTCTCATTAAAATAAATAAAGTCAAATGAAAAAAATCACCTTTTCAATTTTATTCGTAAGCGCAATAATTTTTGCGTCATGTTCGAGTAATCCACAGAGCAACGAGTCTACAAAAAACAAAGAACACGACCATGAAGGACATGTACATGGAACAGAAGAGCATTCTGGGCATGAACATGAGTCTTATTATACATGTGAACACCATCCAGAAGTTCATGAGCACGATGCAGGAAAATGTTCTAAGTGCAATATGGATTTAGTCCTTAAAGAAGGCGAATCTCATGATCACGAAGCACATAATCATGAAACTTATTACACATGTGCTGACCATCCAGGAGTTCATGAACATGAAATGGGGAAATGCCCAAATTGTCAGAAGGATTTGGTAAAAAAGGAAGGTGAGAGTCATTAATTAGAAGTTTTACGAAACAAATTCCAAATGAAAGCGATATTGTTGACCTGTTTGATTTTAAAATCCACATTTTCTTTCGGATTCAATATAGCGGATACGTGCGGATACTTTCCCGCTCCGCATGCAGAACCGGGAAATGATTTTTGTGAAAATGGTCAATTTTATGATATTGCAGCACTTCCAACATCAGGTGGTGAGCTTTTTTGGTATTTGGACGAAGATTATACCAATCTTGTTGGAGTTGGTAGTTTCTGTACGCCCTTGAATATTATTGGAACAACAACCTACTATGTTGTTGCGGTTGATAATGGTTGTATTAGCGAGCCTTCAACGGTGAATGTGATAGTTTACCCTGCTCCTGATCTTTTTGTAACCCCATCGTCACCGGTTTCAATGAATTCAGGGGCTACAGTAATTTTAACGGCATTTTCAGGAGGTACGGTAACATGGAATGATAGCATTTATTCCAATAGTGTGATATTTTCCGAACCAGGTTCATATATTGTTAGTGCCACAAACGATTGGGGCTGTGTTACCCAAGATACCGTAATCATCAACATTAATGAAGAGAATGTTGGAATGGATACACTGACTTCAGCTCAAGACTCAATAGGATATTTTATTTATGTCCCAAACTGTTTCACTCCAAATAATGACGGAGTAAATGACATCTTCATGCCAATTACGCCTGAATTGGACTATTATTCCATTTACATTTATAATCGATGGGGCAAGCTCGTCTTCTATTCAAACAATCGAAATGAAGCTTGGGAGGGAGGAGAAAATTATTTAGGAACCTCAGAAACCTACACATACCAGATTAGCGCAAGGAAAAAAAATCAACTTTTTGAAAGAACAGGTAATATCACATTGGTGCGCTAAATGATGGTAATGAATCTAAAATAAACGAACATGAAAGATGCATTAAGAGATAATAAATTTAGATGGTTATTAGTTTCTGTTATCATTTCAATTTCCTTAGAAACAGTATCGCTGCTAGGCATCCTAGAATCTTCTGTTTTGCTAATCGGCATCTGTCTTTTGATTATAATTTCCGTGGGCAGACATGTAATAATCAAAGGATTCCAAGCCTTGTATAAAATAAATTTTTCAAGCATAAATCTTCTCATGCTTTTGGCGGTAATTGGAGCTTTCTATTTAGGAGAATATTCAGAAGCAACAGTTGTCATAGTGCTTTATACATTAGGAGAAAGACTTGAAGAACTAGGTTTATCAGAAAGTAAATCTGCTCTACAAGGTTTAGTCAACTCTGTTCCAAAATCTGTAAGCCTTAAGGGAACAAACTCTACCGTCTCAGTTGAATCCGTATCTATTGGTTCAATAATTATCATTAAACCCTTTGAGATGATTCCAATTGATAGTGAAGTTTTATTTGGCCAAACTACTGTCGACGAAGCTTCTATTACTGGAGAGCCTATGGCAAAGTTCAAACAAACAGGAGATATTGTCTATGCAGGAACCTTGAATCAAGAAGGTTACATTGAAATCAAGACAATAAAACGCTTCGTAGACTCAACATTTTCAAAAATTGCACAATTGACATTTCAAGCTGCCTCGAATAAATCAGAAACACAGAAATTTATTCAAAAATTTTCGAGAATTTATACTCCTTCGGTTGTTGTTTTATCTTTACTTCTATTCTTGATTCCAACATTCTTTTTTGGTGAAAGTTCCAGTCATTGGTTAAAGCAGGCCATCACGCTTTTGGTCATTTCATGTCCTTGTGCCTTGGTAATATCCACTCCTGTAGCTATTTATGCGGCTATTGGCAACGCTTCCAAGAAGGGTGCAATGATTAAGGGAGGGAAGTTCATTGAGGTTATGGGACAAATAAAGGCCGTTGCGATGGATAAGACCAGAACAATTACCACGGGCAAACCTATAGTAGCCGATATAAGAATGTTCAACAATAATTCCTTAGAGCAACTTTTGGGTTGCTCAGCAGGAATAGAAGTTTTTTCGGAGCACCCTCTTGCCGTTGCCATTCTCAACGAAGCCATAAAGCGCAAAGTTGAACCTCATAAAATTAATGATTTTAAAAGCATTGTAGGTAAGGGCGCATCAGGAATTTGTACTACTTGTGGTCAATCGAGAGTCATGGTTGGTAAGTTAAATTATATACAAGAACATATAATCATACCTCCACAAGTATTGGATTATGCCCAAAGTCTATCGCGAAGCGGAAAAACGATAGTATTAGTAAGCCGTGGGTCTGAAATAATTGGGTTAATAGGCTTAACAGACACATTAAAAGAGGAAAGCGAAAAGACGATTAATGAATTGAAAGAACTTGAGGTAATTCCTATTATGTTATCAGGAGATAATGAGAGAGCAGTGCAGTGGACTTCAAAACAAGTTGGCGTAGAGGAAGCATATGGAGGATTGCTACCTGAGGATAAGACAACTAAAATAATTCAACTTCTTAACAAACATGGGAAGGTTGCAATGGTCGGCGATGGAGTGAATGACACACCAGCTTTGGCTCAAAGTTCGGTTGGGATTGCAATGGGCGCGATGGGAAGTGATATCGCCATAGAAACAGCAGACATAGCACTAATGAATGACAACCTTCTTTTACTACCCAAGATGATAAGGCTTGGACGCAAGACCATAAAAGTCATCAAGAGGAATACTATTCTCGCTGTTTCGGTGAAAGCGTTATTCATTGTTTTGGCTTTCATGGGCTTTGGAAATTTGGTATTGGCAATAGCCGCAGATGTTGGGGTTACGCTGTTGGTGATACTTTTAAGTATGCGCCTAGCAAATTTTGAGAAGTGAATTTCGAAAATTGGTTTAAAGGCGGATGAAATGACATTCCAGCTCATAGGAATCTTATTTTAAAGCTATTTTAGAAGTTACAAGTTCACTTTACAAATTTCGTTTTTGGAATTTTCTGTATCTTTACGTCAATGCGAAAAGTTGGGTTAATCATATTGATTCTCTTGTATACAATTCCTTCCTTGGGATTGAATGTTACTTTGCATTTCTGCGGGGGAAAGTATGATCATTTTTCTTTTGGAAAAGACGACGGAGGTACTTGTGGTTGCGGCAAAGGCTCGATGAAAAAAGGATGTTGTAAGGATATTCATTTCGATTGTAGTCTTTCCGAAAAACAAGTTACTCCTGAATCTTTTGTTATTCCAACCAGTGATTTTCAATTCATACCTGATAAACCCTCGTTTACTTTCGAAACGACATCAAATTATGATTTCTTCAACGAAAATCTAGATTACTTTGAAAAGGTTCCTCCTACTCAAGGTAACATTCCAATCTTTCTTGTGATTCGTTCCATTCGGATTTGAGATTTTGATCTTCTTGGCGGTATTGCGCCTTAGTCAGTCTTCTTTTTAACATTTCAAATTTCTCAAAATGAAAAAGTTCATATCTCTTTGGGCTGCAATTTTGTGCACCCCTGTTTTTCTTTTTGCTCAAAGCATTCCTAATTCTGGATTCGAATCTTGGAGCAACCCTAACGGATATAATGTACCAGAGGGATGGTCTACGTTTAATGATATTACCAGTAATTTGTCCATCTATACGTGCACTAAAGGTACTCCAGGTTCGCCTGGCGCCTCGTATATTAAACTTACTTCAAAGTCTGTTCCTGGACTTGGAGTTGTTTCAGGGCTTGCGGTTTCCGGTGATGCTAATCTTTCTGGGGATCAAATTATCGCAGGCTTTCCTTGTAACGTTCAACCCACTGCCTTGACAGGAAAGTGGCAATATATGGGAGCAACTAGTTCTGATATTGGATTTATTTCAGTTGTGTTTACGAAATGGGATGCTAACATGAATATGAGAGACACCATAGGAGAAGGAATGGTGAATCTAAATGGCATGGTAATGAACTGGGCTAATTTTAATATACCTCTTTCATTCGAAACAACGGAACTTCCCGATAGTTGCACAATTCAAATGTCCTCGAGCGGATCAAATCCCGTTGCCGATAGTTATTTGTATGTAGATAACTTAAATTTTTCTGGTGTGATCGTAGGCGTTGAGGATTTGACTTTGAAGGATGAAGTTTCACTCTTTCCTAATCCATGTACTGATGCACTGACCGTTGCTCTTGAAGCATCAATTAGTGAATCAAACCCAAAAATCTCTATTTTAGATGAAGCAGGCAAAACTGTTTGGATTAGTAATTGTCCAATTTCGGATAAGGTCATAATTCCTACAAAACATCTCCCTTCTGGTGTCTACTTTCTTCGAATAATAAGTGACAAAAAAATCATTCACTCCAAAATTATTAAGTCATGAAAACCCTCACAACTACCATTGCAGTTTTGTTAAGCCTATTCGCTTCGGCCCAAATCCAAAACTGGATTAATATACCTGAGACAATTAGCGGAAATTCAATCGATTTGAACTTTCATATTGACTCTGTGCAAATGTTCCCGGGGGCGAAGACTCAAACATTAGCTTTTAATCAATATTCATATTTGGGCCCAACAATATTGTTGAATAAAGGCGAAGACGTTCAAATCAATGTTGAGAATAATATTGGAGATACTACTAATGTTCACTGGCATGGCCTGCATGTAAGTCCTGAAAATGATGGAGGACCACATACTATGGTTATGGAAGGCGAAACATGGTCTCCTCTATTTACTGTTCTAAATGAAGCTGGAACCTACTGGTATCATCCTCATTTTCATGGTAAAACTGGTGCTCAAGTTTTGCGTGGAGCATCGGGATTCATAATCGTAAAAGACGAGAATGAAAGCGCACTATCCTTGCCAAGGACATACGGTATTGACGATTTCCCAATTGTAGTACAGTCTATTCAGTACGATGAAATGAATCAACCAATGCCCCTTGGAATGCAGGATAGTACCATTTTCGTAAACGGTAGCAGAGCTAACTATGGACATGAAGCAAATCTTAACATTCCTGCTCAAATGGTTCGACTGCGCTTACTGAATGGTTCAGGAGAACGAACTTTCAATTTTGGATTCACGAATAATATGAGTTTTCAAATTATTGCCTCAGATGGTGGATTACTTAATGCCCCAGTAAATGCAACACGAATCAGGATTTCTCCAGGCGAGCGATACGAAATAATTGTGGATGCTACATCAATGGAAGGTGAATCCTTCTCGTTAATGTCTTTCGGGTCAGAGCTACCATCAGGAATCCAAGGTGGACCAACAATGGATATGGGTGGGCAGGGGCCCCCTATGGATAGTCCTATTAATGGGATAGATTTTGACATACTTCATTTACATGTCATTCCCGCAACTTCCGATGCTATCCTTTCTATTTCAACGACCTTGAATAGCCTGACACCATTTACAGAGAGCGCTGCAAATATGACAAGAAATATCTCCATGAACGCACCGAATATGATGTCAATGGATGGCCCCTTTACATTTAATGGAGACTCATTTGACATGGAAGTTATCAACCAAGAGATCCCATTAGATAACATAGAAGTATGGCAAATTACAAATCAAACAATGGTAGCTCATCCTTTTCATATACATGATGTTCCATTCTTTGTGATCGAAAGAGATGGCAACCTTCCACCTGTTTTCGAACGGGGCAAAAAAGACGTTGTATTAGTTCAATCAATGGAAACTGTGAAGTTCATCACGAAATTTGAAACTTTTGCTGATACTGTTATGCCGTATGTCTACCACTGTCATATTCTAATGCATGAAGATGACGGAATGATGGGACAATTTATAGTTACTCCTTTATCAACGAATGTAAATGAACCTGAAGTTGAGAAGTCAATCATAAACATTTATCCAAATCCAGCACAAACATCTATCACCATAGATGTTCCATCAGAAATAATAAATGTTGATTTTCATATATTCAACTCTTTAGGTGAGGTGTGTCTTCAAGGCACTTTGAGTAATGATAAAATTGACATCTCTACACTTCCCGCTGGAGTCTATTATTTGAAATTGATAACAAACGAAAAGCGATATTTTGTCAAATTAATTAAGAAATAATTAAGAATCGAAGGAGCAGTCTTTAATTAATGGCCAAATCTAGCAGTAGCTAAATTGAAAACTATAAGTAGTAACGAGCCATTGAGATAATAGGTCAAATTAAAAATAATAAAATGAACAAAAGAATTTCAATATTAGCAGCTCTCGCTATCATATCCTTGAGCTTTGGCTGCAAATCACAGCTTGAAAATGCCAAAACCACTGTTGTTCCAATAAGTGGGAATTGTGGAATGTGCGAGGAACGAATAGAAAACGCAGGATTTGAAAAGAAAGTGAGCGAAGTGGATTGGGATAAAGAATCCAAAATGGCTACTATCACTTTCGATAGCATAAAAACCCAAACTGATAATATACTAAAGAAAATCGCACTGGCTGGTCATGATAGTGAGAGGTTTCTTGCTCCAGATGATGTTTATAACAATCTACACGGGTGTTGTCAGTACGATCGAGTATTCAAACAAACTCAAATTGACCCGGTAGTAGTGGAAAATCAACAAATCGCGGTAAGTGATACAGTGAATGAAGCTCAAATCAATAAGAGTAACTTAGAACCCGTCTTTGAACAATATTTTAGTTTGAAAGATGCTCTTGTTCAAACAGATGGAAAAGCTACTTCTCAGATTGCACTGAAATTATTGAATGCTCTCGAGGCTGTAGATATGAAAACATTGACGGATAATGAGCACTTTGTTTGGATGAATCTTCAAAAGAATTTGATTTTTGATGCCACTCATATTTCAGAGACTAATGATATTGAGCACCAACGAGATCATTTTTCTTCATTCTCTAAAAACATGTACGAGCTCATGAAAGCTTCGAAACTAGAATTTCCCGTTTATTATCAGCATTGCCCAATGGCTAATGGTGGGAAAGGAGCAAATTGGTTGAGTAAAGAAAGTTCTATCAAAAACCCTTACTACGGTTCAAAGATGATGAGCTGCGGTAGCACTGTTGAGACTATAAAAAAATAGATGATCTCTTTAGAATTGTCTAGTTTAATATCTGCGACTTGAAGATATTCATTAAAAATATGGTTTGTAGTCGCTGCAAGTATGTAGTGAAGACTGAGTTAGAGAAACTCGGTCTTCACCCTCTTGCTGTTGAGTTAGGAGAAGTTGATTTTCCGAAGCATCTATCACAGGCTGAACTAGACAATATAGAAGATCGTCTTCAGAGATTCGGTTTTGAATTGATTGATGATAAAAGATCACTAATGATAGAGAAAATGAAAAGTGTAATTATCGAATTGGTGCACGAATTAGATGCAAAACTTAATATCAAGCTATCTGAATATTTGTCCAATAAGTTGAATCATGAATATTCCTTATTAAGCAAATTATTTTCAGAGGTAGAAGATGTCACTATTGAGAAGTATTTCATCAATCAAAAGATTGAAAGGGTCAAAGAGCTATTGATTTATGATCAATTGTCGTTAAGTGAAATTGCACACAAACTAAATTATAGCAGTGTATCGTATCTCAGTAATCAATTCAAAAAGATTACTGGTTTTTCTCCCTCGCATTACAAAAACTTAAGAGATCAAAAAAGGACTCAAATTGACTTGATCTAAATCTTACAATTCAAAGCCAGAATTTCACAACGCATATGTGAAGGAGAACATGCAACTTTGGACAATAATCAAAAATCAGTATTATGGAACACACATATCATATTGAAGGAATGACTTGTTCAAGTTGTGAGTCAAAAGTTAAGGCGGCTCTCTTCGGTCTAGAGCAAGTTACGAAGGTCGAAACTTCAGTTAGCAATCAAACTATTCATGTTAGTATGGTAACCCACGTGCCTATCGAAAAACTGCAAGTCACCCTCCCTGAGAAATACAAAATATCCGCGAAAAATCATAATGAAACTCTTCAAAAAACTAGGAGTTGGTTTGAAACTTACAAACCAGTCTTATTAATTTTTATGTACATTTCAGTTATAACTGTTTTGCTTCAATTACCTCAAAACAATTTTGATTTAATGATATGGATGCAACATTTTATGGCCGGTTTCTTTTTGGTTTTTTCCTTTTTTAAGTTATTGAATTTAAAAGGATTTGCTGAGAGCTATAAAATGTACGATGTCATAGCAAAGGTGCTTCCAGTTTGGGGTTATATGTATGCATTTATTGAGTTAGGCTTGGGGCTTGCATATCTTGTAAACTTCCGTCCTGAACTTGTTAATATATCTACTTTTCTTGTTATGTCGGTCAGTTTGATCGGGGTTCTCCAGAGTCTTTTGAGCAAAAAACAGATTCGATGTGCTTGCCTAGGGGCCGTTTTTAATTTACCGATGAGCACGATTACTATCGTTGAAGATTCTTTGATGATTATAATGAGTGGTCTAATGATTATTTACCATTTTTAAAAATTAAACGTATGAAGAAAACATTTCTCACAATTGCAATAGGATTTTTGTACTTATTTTCTAGCGCACAGATAAAAACAGGAACCTTACAAGCTAGTGGATTAACCTGTAGTATGTGTAATCTCTCAATATTAAAGAGTCTTGAAACTTTAAGTTTTATTGATAGCATCGTCCCGAATATAGAAACGGCTTCATATGATTTGACATTTAAAATTAATGCGCCTGTACGTTTTGAAGAAATAAAGCGAGCAGTAGAAAAGGCCGGATTCTCAGTTGCAAAACTTTCGTTTGTAGTTGATATGTCAGGGGTTAAGATTATTGAGGATAGATCCTTTAATCTAGACGGAGTAGACTACTACATAATTAGTAAATCAAATTTAGAGATTGCATCTACCGAGATTTCCTTTTATATAACTAATAAAGGATACCTCAGTGAGAAGGAATACAAAAAAAATGGGAAGAACAACCATGATGAAACTGAAAAGAATATCATAAATATCTCGCAATTCTAGTTCTATGAGACTGTATCTGGTAACACTTATTGTATTCCTAATCTCCCAATTTACCTCTGCTCAAGAATTATTCGTTTTTACTGAACCTGCTAGCAATATGCCCAAGGGTAACTTGGGCATTCGTGCAATGAACAGTCTGATGAAAGAGAAAGTTCAAGATGGATTTAATTACCATTTAATGCCAGAATTGATGTACGGAATAAGCGACAAATGGATGGTACACGCTTCTACTTTTCTTAGTAACAGGAATAGTTCCTTAGTGTCGGAAGGAGGGTCTTTCTACGTAAAGTACAAATTTTTGAATCGTGACGAAGTACAGAGACACTTTCGAATGGCCCTATTTTCGAGGTATAGTTTCAACAATGCCGATATTCATCAAGATGAATTGAATCTTATAGGGCATAACTCTGGATTTGAATTAGGTATCAACGCGACTCAATTGCTTCATAAACTCGCAATAGGCGGAGGATTTAGTTATATCCAAGCAACGGATAATAGACCAAATTATGAATTCCCAGCCAATCAATCCAATCAAGCTGCTTATTATACACTTTCTTTTGGTAGACTCGTCCTACCAAAAAAATACAAGGATTATAAGCAAACGAACTTAAACGTGATGTGCGAGTTCTTGGGACAATCCATTATTGAAGAGAACAAAAATTATCTTGACATAGCTCCTTCTGTTCAATTCATTTTTTTAAGTAAGATGCGATTAGATATAGCCTATCGACAAGAGCTATTCTCCAGTATGCAACGCACTGCCCCTAATGGCTTTGTTGTCCGGTTTGAGTATAATTTTTTCAATGTTTACTAATTGATACTTCGAATATGATACATATTGAGTTTGCTCTAAGAAAATACCTTTTTTCCGTCTCACTTCTTTTGATTTGTTCAAGTTTAATGGCACAAGAGAGAGTGCGATATGATCTTTATGTGAGGGATACAATAGTCAATTACGGAGAAAAGGAACGAAGAGCCATTTCAGTTAATGGGCAAATTCCAATGCCTACTCTGACATTTACAGAAGGTGATACAGCAGAAATATATGTTCATAATTTACTTGATGAGCCCACTTCAATTCATTGGCACGGCTTGTTCCTTCCAAATATTCAAGATGGTGTGCCTTTTCTAACTCAGGAGCCTATAATGCCTGATTCCACATGGATTTATAAGTTTCCTGTCATTCAGAATGGAACACATTGGTATCATAGTCATAGTAGATTGCAGGAACAAATTGGAATGTATGGAAACTTTGTCATAAATAAAAAACATGATGATACCTCCTTTAGACCTGGTATTGATGATATACCAACAGTACCAATTATATTGAGCGAGTGGACTAATTTAAATCCCAATAATATTCACCGCATGCTGCATAATGCCAATGACTATCCTGCACTGAAGAAAAACAGTGTTCAAAGTTATAGCGAAGCTTTAAAGGAGGGGCATTTTAAAACAAAGGTCATAAATGAATGGAAACGAATGTTAGCAATGGATGTTAGTGATGTTTATTATGAGAAAATATTAGTAAATGGTAAATCGACTCTTGATTTAGGAATCATCGATGGAAAGAAAATAAAATCAGGAGATAGAGTAAGGTTAAGACTTTCGAATGGGGGAGCGTCTTCATATTTTTGGCTCACTTATGCTGGTGGAAAGATAACTGTAGTCGCGAATGATGGTAATGATATCGAGCCTGTGGAGGTAGATAGGTTAATAATAGCTGTATCTGAGACTTATGATGTAATAGTATCAATTCCTACAGATCAAACTGCATTTGAATTTCTGGTTACCACTGAAGACCGCACGAATTCAGCATCAATCTATATAGGAACTGGAATAAAGCAACTTTCAACACCATTACCAAGGTTGAAGTACTTCGAAGGAATGAGCATGATGAATGACATGATGAAGATGAATGGAGACCTTGATGATATGGGTATGCGGATGAGTTTAAATCAAATGGACATGAATGTTGTAATGTATCCAGAAATCACTGGCGGCAATGACAGCAAGTCTAATTCTGAAAATGAAATTAGGTACAAACCTAATTTATTGGGAAATATTATAACCTTAAACTATACAATGCTCAAGTCAACGGAAAAGACGACTTTACCATTAACCACATTGCCAATTAAAGAATTAAGGTTTGAATTAACAGGTAATATGAACCGTTATGTTTGGAGTTTAGACAATAAAGTTGTTTCAGAATCAGACAAAATCCTGATTAATCGAGGAGAAACCGTGAGGATTGTCCTTTACAATGGTTCAATGATGCGTCATCCTATGCACTTACATGGTCATGATTTTAGATTATTGAATGGTCAAGGAGAATACTCCCCCCTAAAAAATGTTGTCGATATCATGCCAATGGAAACTGATACTTTGGAGTTTTATGCGAACGCTGAGGGCGATTGGTATTTTCATTGTCACATTCTTTATCATATGATGAGTGGCATGGGTAGAATTTTTTCTTATGAAGACTCAGATACGCAAGCACAGTTTCTGAATCCCAAAAGAGCATTGAGAAGATTATACAAAGATGATCGCTCATTTCACTTTATGTTCGACAATGATTTCGCGAGTAATGGCAATGATGGAGAGATGATGTTGCAAAATACTCGATGGAAAATTCAGACTGAGTGGAGACTCGGATATAACGCAACACATGGTTATGAATCTGAAACACATTTTGGTCGCTACTTTGGTGAAATGCAATTTCTCTTTCCCTACATAGGCTATGATTGGCGGTATAGAAGTGCTCACACTGATTCGGCTAATGATAACTTGTTTGGACAGTCCAATACCAAAGACGTTCGACAGATTTTATGTTTTGGTGTACAATATACATTACCGATGCTGATAGTGGCAGATTTAAGAGTTGACGCTCAGGGCCAGTTAAGACTTCAATTTATGAGAGAAGATATTCCAATTTCGAAAAG
>JAIXWP010000111.1 GCA_027491215.1 Flavobacteriales bacterium
CAATTTTTTCTGGCGTTTCAGTAGAACGATTACGAAGTCTAAAATTAAGGACTTCGATACTTGGCGGCTGAACAAAAATAGCCAAAGCACGATCACCAAAAATTTTCTTGAGATTCAAACCACCGACTACATCGACATCGAAAATTACATTTTTTCCTTCTGCCCAAATGCGTTCGATTTCTGATTTCATTGTGCCGTAGTATTGGTCTTTGTAGACCTCCTCCCACTCCACAAACTCGCCGGCTTTTGCGCGAATCAAAAAATCTTCTGATGAAAGAAAATAATAGTCTTTCCCATCTTGCTCGTGACCGCGCTTGGGGCGGCTTGTAGCTGAAACTGAAAAAGATAAACGCAAGGCTTCATTACCCAAAAGATGATGCACAATAGTAGTCTTACCTGCACCGCTAGGGGCTGAGAATATGATGGCTTTGCCTTGCTTTAATTCCATAAGCGAATTAACAAAAGAAAAAGCAGATTTAAAAATTTATAGAACGTTGTTGATCTGTTCCTTGATTTTTTCCAACTCATCTTTCATCTTAACGACGAGCTTCTGCATGTCAGCATCGTTTGCCTTAGAACCAATCGTGTTAATCTCCCTTCCTATTTCTTGAGAAATGAATCCAAGTTTCTTTCCTTGATTATCCTCCTTCAATTCGTCAACGAAGTGCTCGCAATTGGTGGTAAGGCGCTGATATTCTTCAGTTACATCCAGGCGTTCCAAGTAATAAATCATTTCTTGCTCGAAACGATTTGGGTCAATCTTGTCAATTGGAATTAACTCTGCAAGATTGTTCTTTAATTTTTCTTTGATCTTCTCTGAACGCGCTGCAATTGGGCCTTCCAGACCATCTCTGTAATCGAGAATCAATTGAATTCTTTTTCTAAAATCCTCTTCCAATTTACCACCTTCAATTTTTCGATACGAATCGAAACGGCGATAAGCTTCTTTCACCAGTTCAAACAATTGTGCCCACTCAGACTCATCGAGTTCTTGTGATTCAGGCTTCATGATATCTGGAATACGCATCAATGCATTGAGATAATCCGCATTGGTCATTCCTACTTTATCTCCGAAGGCTTTTAAATCTTCGTAATAAGCTTCTAGCAATTGCCCGTTGATAGACATACGCTTTTCAGCTTCTAGACTTTCATAATAGATCAATGCATCCGCTTTTCCACGCAGTACATTTTCACTCAACCATGAGCGCAATTCCAATTCTTTTTCACGATACAAACTTGGAATTCGCAAATTCAAATCGAGTTGTTTGCTATTGAGTGATCTCACTTCAACAGTAAACTTTTTTTGTCCGATGGTCGCTTCAGCTTTGCCGAAGCCCGTCATTGATCTTAGCATAGAAAAATAAATTAAAGAGGCATGTTAGAGTGTTTCTTTCTCGGCATTTTCTCTGCTTTGTTTTCCAACATTGCAAAAGCCTTGATCAATTTCTCTCTTGTTTGTGAAGGTTTGATTACTTCATCCACATACCCTCTTTCAGCGGCGCTATATGGGTTTGCAAATTTCTCTGCGTATTCTGATTCTTTCTCTTTCCACTTTGCGGTAGCGTCGGCAGCTTCATTAATTTCTTTTTTGAAAATAATTTCCGCAGCACCCTTCGCTCCCATCACCGCAATTTCTGCAGTTGGCCAAGCATAGTTCATATCCGCACCGATGTGCTTTGAGTTCATCACGTCATATGCACCACCATAAGCTTTACGAGTAATGACAGTCACGCGAGGAACAGTAGCTTCACTGAATGCATAAAGTAGTTTTGCACCATTTGAAATAATTCCATTCCATTCTTGATCGGTACCTGGTAAGAAACCTGGTACATCTTCAAATACAAGCAACGGAATATTGAAAGCATCGCAGAATCTTACGAAGCGTGCGGCTTTATTTGATGATTTAATATCGAGTACTCCTGCTAAATAGGCAGGCTGATTTGCAACAATTCCAATGCTTCTACCCGCTAGACGAGCGAAGCCAACGATAATATTTTCCGCATAATCTTTATGTACTTCCATCCAAGATTCTGCATCGATAACCTTAGAGATTACTTCATGCATATCGTATGGTTGATTCGGATTCGCAGGAATGATTGCATCCAATTCTGGACGCGATTCATTGCTCACTTCATATGCAACAGAAGGCGCTTGCTCTTCGCAATTCTGAGGCATATATGATAAAAGTGTTCTTATTTTTTGAATACACGCGATATCATTTTCTGCAGTGAAATGCGTCACACCACTCTTAGTACTGTGTGTGCTTGCTCCGCCGAGTTCTTCACTTGTTACTTCTTCGTGGGTTACCGTTTTTACAACGTTAGGACCCGTCACAAACATATAGCTCGTGTTTTCCACCATCATGATAAAATCCGTGAGGGCTGGGCTATAAACAGCACCTCCAGCGCATGGACCCATGATCGCAGAGATCTGAGGAACCACTCCACTTGCCTGTACATTGCGATAGAAGATATCAGCATAGCCTCCAAGAGAAACGACGCCCTCTTGAATGCGCGCGCCGCCGCTGTCGTTGAGACCAATCACTGGCGCTCCGTTTTTCATAGCAAGATCCATCACACGACAGATCTTTTCAGCATGGGCTTCTGCGAGAGAGCCTCCCATTACAGTGAAATCTTGAGAGAACACGTACACCAAGCGACCATTGACGGTGCCATATCCCGTTACAACACCATCTCCGAGGTAGACCTCCTTATCCAATCCGAAGTTGGTAGAGCGATGCGTAACGAGCATTCCGAGTTCTTCGAAAGAACCTTCATCTAGCAAGAAATGAATGCGTTCGCGGGCTGTGAGTTTGCCTTTTTTATGTTGAGCGTCAATTCTTTTCTGACCTCCACCCAATTGAGCTTCAGCGATTTTCGATTCCAATAACGCTATTTTATCTGTCATAACTAAGCTTTATGACGCAAATATAAGGAGTTCGGGGTTAGGAGTTAGGGAAAAGGGTTTAGGGGTTGGGGGTTAGGGGTTGGGGGTTTTAATTTTCCAAACCCCGAACTCTTATCCCATTACACTCCCCAACAATTTCTTCGTGTATTCCGAAATTGGGGCGTGGTAGACTTGTTGGGCTGTTCCCATTTCTTCGATCTTTCCTTTATTCATAACCATGATGCGATCGCTCATGTGATAGACAACACTCAAATCGTGAGATATAAATAGATATGTGAGACCTAATTCTTTTTTTAAATCATTCAATAAATTTAGAACTTGCGCTTGCACGGATACATCCAATGCGGCAACGCTTTCATCACAAATAATAAATCGTGGTTCAACGCTCAATGCGCGAGCAATTACAATACGTTGGCGCTGCCCTCCACTGAACTCGTGAGGATATCGATTCACTGACTCACGAGGTAATCCCACTTGATCCAACAACTGATAGACACGCTGCAGTCGATCCTGAGCGTTGCGATGTAGTCCTAAAACAATCAAAGGCTCCATCAATAAATCTCCCACCGTATGCTTCGGATTCAGCGCGGAATATGGATCTTGGAAAATAATCTGAAGATCCTTTCGATAGGACTTCCATTGTGAAGCATTAAGCTTTGTCAGGTCTTCTTGCTGATAGGTCACCTCTCCTCCACTGGCTGGAATCAAGCCGAGCAACATTCTGCTCAATGTGGTTTTGCCACAACCACTCTCACCTACTAATCCCAACGTTTCTCCTGCATATATGTCAAACGTTAGCGGATGCACCGCTTGAACGATTTCTTGCTTTTTAAAAACAATACCTGTCGATTTTATATACTGTTTCGACAATCCTTTGATGCTGATTAATACGTCCTTTTTCTCTTCCGAAAAATCAGATAGAACCTTCGGTTCGTATTCCGCATTCATTGTTTTAAGTCGGTCGAGCTTCACACCCGGAATAGGCTTGCACTCGAGCAATCCCTTCGTGTATGGATGATTGGGATGATGAAGTACTTGCTTTGCATCGCCTGTCTCCACCACTTCTCCATTCTTCATTACAACAATATAGTCCGCGATTGCTTTTACCACTCCAAGATCGTGCGTGATGAAAATCATCGCCATTCCATACTTGGTTTGCAAGTTCTTCAGTAATTCCAAAATAGATGCTTGCACCGTTACATCTAGCGCAGTGGTGGGCTCATCTGCAATCAAAAGCGCCGGCTCTGCGGCAATCGCCATGGCTATCATCACTCGCTGACGTTGGCCCCCAGATAATTGATGAGGATACTGACCGAACATTTGTTCGGGTCGAGGTAATAATACTTCCTTGAATAATTCTACTGCTCGTTTTTCAGCATCGTGACCTTTCCATTGTGTATGCAATTCAAGCATTTCCACGATCTGCTCTCCGCATGTCATCACTGGATTGAGCGAGGTCATTGGTTCTTGAAAAATCATTGCGATCTTCCCACCTCTCATGCCTTCTAAGGCCAATGAACCTGGGGCTAGCTGAATCTTTTTATCATCACCATCAAAAACAAATTCTCCTGCATCATACACCACTTTATTCTTAGGAAGCAAATTCATAAGACTCAACGAGGATACCGACTTACCACTTCCTGATTCGCCGACAATTGCTGTAGTTTGTCCTGAATAAACAGAGAATGACACACCTTTCAAAACCATGCGCACCTCTCCTTCGGATTTAAATCCAAGTGAAAGATTGTTGACTACGAGAAAGGGAGATTCTTGCATGAGACAAAGGTAGAGACAAATGACAAGGGACAAATGACAAATGAGTTAGAGAGTTAGAGAGTTGGGAGGATATTCAATTCCGAATTGAGAATTGAGAATCAATCCTTGCAATAAAAGCACATTTGTTTCGTTGATGTCTCGCCTTTCCGCCACAAAAATCTTTACCATGAAAAAACTTACATTACTCGCTTCGGCGATGGGTATTGGGGCGGCTATCTATTTCGTGCAGGTCCCAGAAAATCAAATCTCTCTTCCTCCCGCTGACCTTGAATTTCCATTATTATTGAATGAACCATCTACCATTGCTAGTACTCCAGAAGTAGCTGCGGCGAATGGTTTCAATTTAGATTTGAAAAACAAAAGCAGTGTCTTTCTTATCGATCCTTCAAAATCGCAAACCATCACTGGTCCAGAAGGAACGGTGATCATTTTTCCAGAAAACGCTTTCGTAGATAAAAACGGAAATCGCGTTACCGCTGATGTGAAAATCAATCTACTCGAGTGTTATGATATCGCTGCGATGATAGGCAGTAAATTATCCACTACTAGCAATGGAAGATTACTTGAAACGGCAGGCATGGTGGATATTCAAGCTTCTTCAAATGGGCAGGAAGTTTTCCTTGCAGAGGATGTGCGTTATGATATTCAATTTCCAAAAAAAGAAGAAAAAGAAGGCTTCAAATTATTCTACGGCCAACGAAATCCACAAGGACAAATCAACTGGATAGAAGATCCCGCTGCTTCTAGCACCGCAAGTGTTGTACAGTCCACAATTCCTACTAATACAGCAGTAATTGATAGCTCAAACAACTGTTTTATTCAAATCAATAAATCCAATTTTCGCAGAAATAATAAAGTGGCCGAAATGGACTACTTCAACTGGACACTCGCTGATGGAAGTTCGTTCAGAAATTATTTCACCGCCAATTTTAATCCGCCATTAGAAATGGTAAATGAGTTTTGTGCTTTAAAATATGCTTGCGAAGTCACCCTAAAACTCGACCAACAAAGCCGAGTAAAGCACAGTCACATCAATCATAGCGCTACTGCGAAGTGGGATCAAGTAATACTAGACTTTGTAGATAACCTTCCTCCATTAGACGTTCGACGCTATATGGAAAAATATGACGAAGACCACGCGATCATTCTTCGTTTTGGAAACAAGATCGCGCAAGATGAATCGAATGAATTAGCGAAGATTGAAAAGTCATTCAAATTAAACGAAGAAGAAGAAGTTACATCGGCTAAAAAAGAGGCTTTGAGTTATTATTGCTTTGCCTCTGCCAAACTCGGTTGGATTAATTGCGATCGTTACATTGAGGACTCCTCAGAGCGTGGCTCCTTTTTCGTATCATGTCCCAACACGACGCAAACCGAGATGTATATCGCGTTAAAAAAATACGATGGACTTTTAGTTGGGACACCTACCAGCGGCGGGTTTCACTTCAATGATGTTCCTCGCAATCTTCAAATAAAAATCATCGCAGTAAGCGCAGCGAATGAGCAACCCGGACTTGCCACCAAGGCATCAAACACCAAAACAAAGGGCGAGAAAATCGACACCTTCAAACCTTTCACTTTAGTTAAATTAAAACACGAATTAGCAAGCATATAAAAACAAAAAGGTCGCAAATAGCGACCTTTTTCATTTGAAATATTTTTAATTCGGAGTGTTATTCGTTGATCAACTGTTCAACGAATAAGCGAATTCGTTCAGTGTAAAATTCATGGTACTTGCCAGTACTTGGACCATAGAAGCCCGTATGAATCTTTCTCACTCTTCCTTTTTTATCTAGGAAAACAGTCGTTGGATAAGACATGATACTATTCAATGCTGGGAACACCTTTCCACATTCTGATTTACTGCTTGTTCCACCTATATAAGCAGGAAAAGGCAGTTCAAACTGACCGATGTAATTTACAACAGCATTCTTCTGCTTCTCAAACGTATCGCCTCTTTCAAAAGCAACAGGAATGATATTTAGTTTATCCGCACCAAATTTTTCATGAAGCGTTTTCAAGAATCTCGTTTCATCCGAACAGTTGGGACACCATGATCCAAAAATTTCAACGATCGTCACTTTACCACCCATCGAAACACTATCAAACCAAACAGTATCTCCTTCAATTTTTCTCACTTCAAATTCTAATGAAGTATAGCCAGGGTTGAGAATGGTTAAACTATCTGGATCGCGAAGAGAGGCGTTTTCATTGACTACAGCATTCCATTTTTCACTGTAATGTTTTCCTGAATAAAACATTCCGTTCTTGATGCTGTCGCCGTATACATCTGCCGTAAAATAAAAAAGATGAGCGCCATCAAAACATGATAGAGACATTTTACTTGGACCATCATTAACATCGATGATATCACCACCCAAGTAGCGATAGTCTCCCGTTTCAGTCATAAATGTTCCAGATAAATCGTTATCTGATCTATCAAAAATTCCAACTGCTTTATACTGATCTGGAGTACCGTATGAAAATGTGGCATCAAATGTTTTTTGCCAAGCCGTTTTTACCACATCGTTTTCTGAATGAGGTGTAGCCGTGAAAAGCACTTTGTAGTTATCACGAGAAGCGTCTTCCCAATATCCAGAAATGCTATCTCCGTTAAATTCTCTCCAATGTAAATATGACAAGTATGGAGCTACACGAGCATGCACAGAATCACCTTTGTGTATCACCTCTGTTAGCTGAATAACTTCTGTATCATTATGAATAGTGATCTTACCAAGAGAGTCCACTCGAATATCAATAGGTATGTAAACACGATTAGCGTCGTCTCCTACTTCAAATTTCATTTCCCAATTTCCCGCTTGAAGCTTGGTGGAAGTTGTCACTTCCGTTGCGCATCCGATCATTCCGATTAGAATGGCACAGGATGCTGCCAGTATAATTCTCACAATAGGTTGTATTAAAAGTTTAATTCCCAAAAAAGACGTTGAGGCAGCAAAAGGCTGCCTCATTCGTCTTTTTTATATATCATTCACCATTAAAAGTCAAACTTGATTCCTTGCGCTAACGGCAAGCTATTGCTATAGTTAATGGTATTGGTTTGTCTACGCATGTATGCTTTCCAGCTATCAGATCCACTTTCGCGTCCACCTCCGGTTTCTTTTTCACCACCAAAAGCACCGCCGATCTCAGCACCTGAAGTACCGATATTGACATTCGCAATACCGCAGTCAGAGCCTTCTACAGAAAGGAAGTATTCTGCCTCGCGCATATTCAAGGTCATGATCGATGAAGAAAGTCCTTGTACCACACCGTTTTGCTGTGCTACTGCTTCTTCAATGGTATTGTACTTCATGATGTACAAAATTGGCGCAAACGTTTCGTGCTGAACGATTGGTAAATGACTGCCCGCCACCTCGATGATGGTTGGCTTTACATAGCAACCGCTTTCAAATCCTTCGCCAGTTAGCACTCCGCCTTCTACGATTACTTTACCACCTTGAGCGATAGCATCGTTGATAGACTTTTGATACATCTCAACTGCCGCAGTATCGATAAGTGGACCTACGTGATTGTTTTGATCCAATGGATTACCAATACGGATTTGAGAATATGCGCTTACCAATTTCGACTTTAACTCTTCATAAACTGACTCGTGAATAATCAAACGACGAGTAGTAGTACAACGCTGACCAGCGGTACCTACCGCACCGAACACAATACCTGGAATCGCGATTTTCAAATCAGCGTTTGGAGTTACGATAATGGCGTTGTTTCCACCTAACTCAAGTAGGCTTCTCCCGAAACGCTCTGCTACCGCAGCACCCACGATGCGGCCCATGCGGCTGCTTCCTGTAGCACTGATCAATGGCACTCGAGTATCCTTGGTCATCAATTCGCCTACTTTATAATCACCAGAAACGATGCAGCTAATACCTTCAGGAAGGTCATTTGCCGCAGCCACTTCATTCCATACATTTTGACAAGCAATTGAACAGAGTGGAGTTTTTTCCGAACCTTTCCAAATACATACATCACCGCAAACCCATGCTAGAGCGCTATTCCAGCTCCAAACTGCTACTGGGAAGTTGAATGCAGATACGATACCCACAATTCCGATAGGGTGCCATTGCTCGTACATACGGTGACCCGGACGCTCGCTGTGCATCGTCAAACCGTACAATTGGCGGCTCAAACCCACTGCGAAGTCGCAGATATCAATCATTTCCTGAACTTCTCCGAGACCTTCTTGAAGGCTTTTTCCCATTTCATAGCTCACGAGCATACCTAACTCTTGTTTGTATGCACGTAAGCGATCGCCGAATTGACGAACGATTTCGCCTCTTTTTGGGGCAGGCATGGTTCTCCAAGTTTTGAATGCCGCTTGTGCCGCAGCCACTACTTTTTCGTAATCCTCAGATGTCGTAGTAGAAACAGACGCGATAAGGTCGCCTGTAACGGGAGAGTAAGAATCAATCACAGGTCCATTCCCAAAGAAATGCTTACCAGTGCTCGTTCCTTCGTTCAACTTTTTCAAGCCTAATTTGGCCAATGCAGGTTCGATGTTGATACCTGTTGAAATCTCAGTGCTCATTATAAATTTAATCTTTGGGGCAAAATTAGGCAATTGCCCGCTAATTCAAGGAGATAAATGCTAGATTCCCTTGGGATTCAAAGTGTAAAATTTACACTCCGGTTACATGGTACTGAGGATATACTTACATTAGCGCCCTCGTAACCCAAAGGAATAAGGAATGAGCTCGATAAAAGCTGTAATTACCGGGGTGCACGGATATGTGCCACCGGATTTATTGACCAATCAGGATCTAGAGAAGATGGTGGACACCACCGATGAGTGGATTCGCACCAGAACAGGCGTAGAAACACGCCATATTTTAAAAGGAGAAGGCCTTGGAACTAGCGATATGGCAGCGGAAGCTGTAAAGGGACTTCTTGCTAAAAAAGGTCTTACAGCTAACGACATTGACTTGTTGATTTGTGCTACTGTGACTCCTGACCACGTATTCCCAGCAACTGCTAATATTATTTGTGATAAAATCGGTGCTAAAAACGCATTTGGTTACGATATCGCCGCAGCATGTTCAGGCTTCATTTTCGCTCTTGTTACTGGTTCTCAATTTATTGAAACAGGTAAATACAAGCGCGTCGTAGTAGTAGGTGCTGATAAAATGTCTTCAATTATTGACTATACCGACCGTTCGACTTGCGTTATTTTCGGAGATGGCGCTGGAGCAGTATTGCTCGAACCAACTACCGAAAACTTTGGAGTCCTAGATTCTGTGTTGAAGTCAGACGGTCATGGCCGAGTTTACCTCCACCAAAAAGCAGGTGGTTCGGTAAAACCAGCATCTCATGAAACAGTAGATAAGAAAGAGCACTATGTATTCCAAGATGGTCAGCCCGTATTTAAGGCTGCTGTTGTAGGAATGGCTGACGTTTCGGCTGAAATCATGGAACGAAATAATTTAACAGCAGATGATGTCGCTTACTTGGTTCCACACCAAGCAAATTTGCGTATTATTGACGCAACGGCGCGACGTATGGGTGTTGGTAACGATAAGGTTATGATCAACATTCAGAAGTACGGAAATACGACTGCTGGCACAATTCCACTATGTTTGTGGGACTGGGAAGATAAGTTACAGACCGGCGACAACCTTGTGTTAGCTGCATTTGGCGGCGGATTTACATGGGGTGCTGTGTATGTTAAATGGAAAAAATAAATTTGCAAAACCAAACCTAAAACGTTTAGGACATGAATATTACTCAAATCCAAGACCTCATCAAGTTTGTCTCTAAGAGCGGTGTAAGTGAAGTAGAGATCGAACAGAAAGACTTTAAGATCACTATCAAAACTCACGAGCCAGCTGGCAAGAGAGGCAATGAAGTGATTCAAGTAGCTGTTCCTGCAGTTCAACAAGTGGCTGCTCCTGCACCGGTTGCAGCGGCACCTGCGGCGGCTCCAGCTCCTGCAGCTCCTGCAGCAGCTCCAGCAGCAGAAAACAAAGGCAACTTGATCGAAATTAAGAGCCCGATGATTGGTACATTCTACCGTTCATCTTCACCAGACAAACCAGCATTTGCTGAAGTAGGTGCTCAAATCAAAAAGGGCCAAACTGTTTGCATCATTGAAGCGATGAAGCTTTTCAATGAAATTGAATCAGAAGTATCTGGAACAATTGTGAAAGTATTAGTAAACGATAGCACTCCTATTGAATACGATCAACCATTGTTCTTAGTTGAGCCTGCATAAGCGAGGCTGTGTTGTAACAAACTAAACCGTCAAGCTTATGTTTAAAAAAATATTGATCGCCAACCGCGGCGAGATTGCTCTTCGAGTGATCAGAACGTGCAAAGAGATGGGCATCCAAACGGTAGCTGTATATTCTACAGCAGACCGCGATAGCCTTCACGTACGTTTTGCAGATGAAGCTATATGTATCGGCCCTCCCCCTAGTAAAGAGTCGTACTTAAAAATTCCGAATATCATCGCAGCAGCGGAAATTACCAACGCGGATGCTATTCACCCAGGCTATGGTTTCTTGTCTGAAAATGCTATCTTCTCTAAGGTGTGCAAAGACAATGGAATCAAGTTTATCGGTGCTTCACCAGAAATGATTGAGGCAATGGGTGATAAATCTTCTGCAAAGCAAACCATGAAAGACGCTGGGGTTCCAACAATCCCAGGTTCTGAGGGACTACTCGGTAGTCTGGAAGAAGCGTTGTCTACCGCCAATCAAATCAAGTATCCAATCATGCTAAAAGCTACGGCTGGCGGCGGTGGTAAGGGTATGCGTGTTTGTCACAATGATGAAGACCTAGCAGATGCATGGGACAAGACTCGTCGTGAAGCAGGCGCTGCATTTGGTAATGACGGAATGTACATGGAGAAGTTCATTGAAGAACCTCGCCACATCGAAATTCAGATTGCTGGAGATAAATTTGGAAAAGCATGTCACCTTTCAGAGCGTGACTGTTCTATCCAACGCCGTCACCAAAAGTTGGTGGAAGAAACTCCATCACCTTTCATGACAGATGAACTCCGCGAGAAAATGGGGCAGGCTGCTATTAAAGCAGCGGAAGCCGTGCAGTATGAAGGTGTTGGTACAGTAGAATTCTTGGTAGATAAAAACCGTGATTTCTACTTCATGGAAATGAACACACGTATTCAAGTAGAGCACACTATTACAGAAGAAGTAATCAATTATGATTTGGTAAAAGAGCAAATCAAATTGGCTTGGGGTGATCCCATCAGCGGAAGAAATTACTATCCAAAGTTGCATGCGATTCAGTGTCGTATCAACGCTGAAGATCCTTTCAAAAACTTTGCTCCTTCTCCAGGAAAGATTACATCCTACCACTCACCAGGTGGACACGGTGTGCGTCTAGACACCCACGCTTACGCGGGTTACGTGATTCCTCCACATTATGATTCGATGATTTCGAAATTGATTGTGGTAGCACAAACACGCGAAGAAGCCATTACAAAAATGGAGCGTGCGTTGGATGAATACATCATTGAAGGAATTAAAACTACCATTCCTTTCCACCAAAAATTAATGAAAAACGCCAAGTTCCGCGAAGGTGATTTCACCACTAAATTCATGGAAAGTTTTTCAATGGAAGGATAAAAATCGCTTCGCGGTTTATTCAAAATAATATTAAAAAAAGCTGCTCGAAAGAGCAGCTTTTTTTTGTTTGGATACACATAAAGAAAGAAAGTCTATTTCCAAAGTTCCGAGAATGCCAGTTGGTCTAATTGTTTCGATAGGTCTGTGTAGCACTCAGGAACTTTATGTAACCCTTTGATCACAGAAGTTCCATCTGGTCTTTGAATGGACAAATTGACCTGCTGAAAATCTGAAACATTTGGATTATAATCTGACAACATGCCTTTAGTGCATAAACTGACAGAAAAAAAGAGAGAGTCTACAAATTGTTTTGAAAGTTTCATTTTAAAGTCACCTGTGGCTCTCATATTTAAACCTGACTTTAGCTCGCATGATCCATCAGAAATTATTTTCATTGAAAACTCTTTACAGTTACCTCGACACCTCCCTCTTTCCCAAACAATTGATATCAAGTCATGATTCGAGGCTTTAGTTTCCGAAGTGTTTTCCTTACCCTTACATCCAGCAATTATAAAGATTACTGCAAAATATTTTATCCAGCTCATTGTACAATAATTTTCGACGTTGACAAGCTCTGCCCGACACGTAATTCCAAAATATATGTTCCAGTTCGTAGATCAGATACATCTAGCATACCTCCTGAAATAATCGACTGTCTGCTCACTGTTTTTCCAACCAAATCAAAAAGAGTGACATCAGCTCGTTCCATAGAATTGAATGAGATTATAATAAACTCGCTCGCTGGATTTGGATAAATATTAGTTTTTATTTCCACGAGACCATTATTTTCTACACTTGATGGAATACCTGGTTCACAGCCAATTGAGTTGAAAAGCTCAAATCTAAAATCCTCTATTGCCCACCACATACG
>JAIXWP010000071.1 GCA_027491215.1 Flavobacteriales bacterium
ATGCTTGATGCAATGGGTAGAGTGGTTTACAACAACCAGTTCACAGTTGCAGGTTCATTGAACACATCAATCGTGATGGAAGAAAAACTTTCATCAGGAATGTACATGATCCAAGTAATCGATGGCGAAGAGACAATGAATAACCGAATGATTGTTAGATAATCGCTTTGCGATATTCAAGATTAGAAATTCGGAATTCGAAATTTATAAAAAGAGCCCCGCTGAAGCGGGGCTTTTTTATTTGCTTATAATTCAGAATGAAAAATTTGTATTCGATAATATTCTAGCAACATAAGTCAGTGTTTTTTTATTTTCTTAGAATTTTAGAAACATAATTTTAACTTATAAGAGTCTAATGCGGTCGCTTTCTTGATTATTCATTAATCTCATATTAACTGAAACGGGATGTGACAAAAATAGTTTTGTCGCGTTGCTATGAGACGACTATTTACCATACTATTCTGTATTATTTCTTCATTTCTATTCGCTCAAGATGGGTTGGAGGGAGTGATTGTTGAGCGTTATTACACCTCCACTGAGGCGGATAATGCTGGCAAATTAATTAGCGGAGATTTACCTGCTGGCTCCGTTACTTATCGCATATACGTTGACTTAAAGCCTGGTTTTAGGTTTCAGGCAGCTTATGGTTCTCCAGAGCATGAGTTGTTCATCGAGAGCACTGCTCCAATATTTAATCATGCTGATGCCGGCACAACGAATGGTCATATATTTCCGGAGCGCGCAATAAAAAAGGATGTAGGTCTATTAGATTCTTGGCTTTCAGTTGGAGGCGCGAGTGAAAATCACTGGGGTGTTTTACTTTCGAATGATTCATTAGCTCATGACGCGAGCGTCACTTTTCAAGAGGGATTTTTCCTAAATAAATCAAAGGGAAATAAATATACACTTCGTGAACGTAATGGTCTTTACCGTGTTGGTGAGTCTCCTTTTCCCACATTTTTCCAGATAGATTCTAGTTTAATGGTTCTTGGAAGTGCCATTAAAGGAAATAAGTTTTCTGTAAAGAATGGTGCTTGGGCTGCAATGGGTAAGGGTTCTGTAGGTATAGATTCTCTCACTACAAACACAGTGTTAATCGCACAAATTACGACAGCCGGAGATTTAAAATTCGAGTTGAATTTATTGATTGGTGCTCCAAATGGAACATCGCAAAAATATGTTGCTAAAAATCCAACGTTTGGTGAGTGGGTTCACCCTGACTTGATTTTTGATTCAACAAAAAAGAAGAGCAAAAAGAAAAAGAATAAATCAAAAAAACGTAAGTAATCATGAGAATTATTTTACTATCATTTTTATCTTGTTTTGCGTTTGTATCGCAGGCGCAACAAGGCTTAGAAGGAATAATCGTAGAAAAGTATTACGTTTCAGATGAGGCAGATTCTTTGGATGCTGATGAAAATTTTGCGGTTTATCCTTTGGGAATTGGTAGCGTGACATATCGCGTTTATGTTGATTTATTGCCGGGTTATAAATTCATTCAAATGTTTGGAAGTCCTGAACACCCGTTGAGTATTTCGACAACAACATCATTTTACAATGATCCAAATTATGGCTTTGCCGTTTATCAAGGTACAAGTCTAAACAATACTAAAAAGAACACTACGCTTATTGATTCTTACTTGACTGTAGGAGGCGTAGCGAGTGGGTTAATGGGTGTCTTAAAGACGGAAGATACTGATGGGTCGATCGGTAACTTGCAGGGTATTTTGGCTAATACTGACCCATCAGTTGGAGCACCGATTACAGGCGATAACGGCATAGATGGTTTAATGCCAGGTGCTCCAATTCTTCCCAACACACTTGGTGTAGCTGGTGCTTTGGATGTATTTGACCAAACTGCGGGTTCTGAATTTCTAATTGATAACGGAACAATAGCAGCGCTCGGTGGAGTTGAAGGAGTAACACCATCTAACCATGTTTTAGTAGGCCAATTCACTACTGATGGTGTACTAAGCTTTAAACTGAATATCCAGATTGGTACTCCTGTAGATGGTGAAAGTCAGATATATGTTGCTGAGAATCCTGGACCAAACGAAATTCAACTGGAAAGTTTGATTTACACTTCTCCAGAAATTGTCTCTGTCAAGGAAATTACTCCGAATGTATCAAGCAATCAGTTTGTTGTTTATCCAAATCCATCAGAGGGAATTATCTCAATTAGAAATAACACTGGTGCTTTTGAAAAATGTAATATCAGCATCATTGATATGGCAGGTAAGCAAGTTCTTGTTTCTAATGGAAATATTCAGGGTGCTACAATCGATGCTTCACAGCTCAGCTCGGGGATTTATACTGTAAGAATAGACACAGCGGATCACTCAGAAGTGCAACGTTTAATCATTAAGTAATCGAACCGCATTAATCTTCTTATGAAAGCCCTACTCTCTCTTCTAGTGCTTAGCCTAATCAGTGTATTTTCTTTTGGACAAGGAAAGCTGAATGGGAAGGTCGTGGACAGCAATGGCGAGCCTATGTATGGTGTCATTGTTAGAGCACAAGAGAATGAGAAGATTATTTCTCAGACTGATTTTGATGGTTTGTTTACTCTTGTTTTTCCAGATAACAAAGAATACTCTATTCGATGTTATATGGTCGGATATGATGAGCTAATTGAGCCTTTTTCTGTTAAGAATAATGATGTCATATCAAAAGATTTTGTCATTATTGAAACAGGTGTTTTAAAGGATGGAGTTGAAATTATAGCGAAGGCGAAACGCTCCTCTGATTCTTACATGGAGCGTATTAAAATCAACTCTGCTGCTACACTTGACTATATCTCTTCAGAAACCTTTAAGAAGACAGGAGACTCAAATGTTATTGGAGCAATTGCCCGTGTATCAGGGGTTTCTACGAGTGGAGGTTTAATAACGGTAAGAGGTATCGGAGATAGATATGTTAGAACTACACTAAATGGTGCGCGAATTCCTACGCTTGATCCTCTTACGAATAATATCAAGCTAGATATATTTCCTTCTAGTCTTGTAGACAACATCGTTATCACAAAGACACAAACTCCTGAGTATCCCGGTGATTGGGCAGGAGCGTATATTTCGGTTGAGACAAAAGATTATCCGGACAGATTATCTGTGAATGTTGAAACGCAGTTTGGATATAATGCACAAAGTACATTTCGAGATTTCATTACATCTGAACGTAGCTCAACCGATTGGATGGGTTTTGATAACGGAACAAGAAAGAGAGAAACGAGCACATTGACTTCTCCAACACTAGCACCAACTACCTATCAAGAAATGGTGGCGTTGGGTTTGGAAGGATTTTACAATGAACAGGGTATATCAGGATGGACAGATGGTAACGCACAAGCTGAAACTTATTTCAAACTTGGATTAGTAGAATTAGGATTGTTATCTCCAGGATTAATTAATGACCCAGCTGCATACCAAAATGCAAGAACAATTTATTTGACAGAATATAAGCCATTGGCATTTGCTAATTTAAATCCCAATGGAACGGATCATAATAATGGGTTTTCAAATAGCTGGAATACGCGCAACATCAAGGCGCCTATAAGCTTTTCTCAAAGTTTCAGTTTGGGAAACCAAACAACTTTGTTTGGCAAGGAGCTAGGCTTTTTATTTGGATTTAGATATGGTAATGTTTATAGATATGATCCAGATGGAATCTCACAAAGAGTTGGGGATGAATCATTGGGGTACATTTTTGACAGACAAGATCATGCTCAACTCAGCCGCGAAACGAATTCGTGGAGTGCGCTGATGAATCTTGCGTACAAGCTTAATGAGAATAATAAGGTTTCAGTTTTATTCATGCCAAATGTGATTGGTATTAATGATGTAGCTCGATATGAGTCCTTCAGATTGCCGGAAGAGTTTCAAGAAAAAGATATTGAGCGAAATATTTTTTATGAAGAAAGAAGACAATTAATTGGTCAGGTTTCCTCTAGTCACTTTATTCCAAAGTGGAGATTGAAAATTGATTTCAATAACTCATTTACGGGAGGAAAAAGTGTTGCTCCTGATTTTAAAGCGACTCAATATATCCAAGTGGTTCAGAATGACTCCATAGTCGACTATGTATTTTCACCAACTGCTGGAGATGGAATTCGCAGATATTATAGATACTTAACTGAAAATATTCTTGACAGCAGATTAGGATTTGAATTGCCCTTGAATGCTGAGGGATCTAAGAGAACGCGTAAGTTGAAATTTGGTTTTGCTACGCAAAGAAATTACAGAAAGAGCGATAATGAGGAATACCGAGTATTGCCTGGAAATAACACGCAAATAGATCAGCTTGTAAATGATGATTTGGATGCATACATGAGACCAGGAAGATTTATAGTTCAAAATGGAATTCAAGATTTCGTATACACTAGTTTCGACAACGCTCGAAATCACTCCTTCGGAAATTCAAATGTAGAAGCGGGGTATGTGATGGTGGACTACGAGTTTATTCCTTCAATTCGATTTGCAGGAGGAGCTAGAGTAGAGCATACAGACATATTTACGGATGTTGATCAATACTTTGTGATGGGTCTTGAGAATAACGATCCAAGGAGAGAGAATGTCGGAGGTTTTCCTTTTGTAAATGCCGCTGAATTAGATCAGTGGGATATATTGCCAAGCGCAAGCTTAGTTTTCAAAAAAGAGTCAGAGAAAGGACATCAAACTAATCTACGTTTAAACTACTCAAAGTCTTTAGCGAGACCAAGCATTCGAGAGCTTAGCGATGCAGCACTTTTTGACAATGAGTTTAGAACATTGATTTATGGAAATTCAGAACTCAAGGTCGTAAACATTGATAACTATGATTTACGTTTCGAAAAGTACTTTTTAAAAGGAGATCATATTTCTGTTAGTCTTTTTTATAAGAATTTTAAGAATCACATTGAAATGGGTTTTGGAAATTCTGGTATCACCTGGGAAAATGTTTCCTCATCAAATGTTCGTGGTGTTGAGTTAGAGGGAAAGAAGAAGATCGGAGAACATATCGAGTTTCAAGCAAATTTGACTGTGGTTAACTCTATCGCTCAATTTGTGAGAAGAGATTTACAGACGATTGATGGAATAAAAGTTTATTCTGTGATTGATACAATCAATCGTCCAATGTTTGGTCAAGCACCTTACTTGATTAATGGTATTTTGAATTATCAAGCAGATTCTAGCAAGACAATTTTAACTCTTAGTTACAATGTACAAGGACCAAGACTTGTCATTGCTGGTGCTGTGAGAGGCAGAGCGGACGTCTATGAATTACCGCGCCATACATTGGATTTTAAAGCGAGCAGACAGTTGGGCAAGCACTTTACAGTGAGCTTAACGATAAGAGATATTTTAAATGCTCCTGTTCGAAGATCATACGATTTACCAGAAGGTTGGGTGGATTATGATAGTTTCCGATATGGAACAAATTTCCAATTGGGCTTTGCATATAAATTATAAATTAAATGAAGACCATTGCCATACTTGGGATATTTTTTCTTTCAACTTTGAATTCATTTTCTCAGTTGGAAAAAATTATTGTTGAGCGATACTATGTTACCGATTCAAATGACGCCACCGATTTGATAGGAGGTGGTGTAGAAGAAGGTAGCGTGACTTATCGGATTTATGTTGACATGCAACCTGGCACAATCTTGAAATCTATTTATGGCGACGCAGCTCATCCTTTCAATATTTCAAGTACCGAGATTTTTTTTAATAATGAATCAGACGGTCAATCTTTTGGAAAGGATTTTTTGAAAGCGAGGTATCAAGAGAATACCGTGGCTTTGGACACATGGCTAACAATCGGACAAACAACTAGAAAACAAGGTCCCGTTACTCATTACGGAATTTTGAAATATCAGGATGACAATGGGTCATTTGTTGGTGGTGTTAATAATGATGGCGGAAGTGAATTAATTTCTGCAGGACTCCTCATTAATGAAGATCCATCGGCAGGTATTGCATTAACGATTGCGGACGGGATGGATACGCTGGATTTTACTCCAACAGATTGGTACTCCAATGGGATTCTCGACTTTGTTACAGGTGAGGATCCGACCATATTTGGTTCTGTGAATGAATTAAGTTCTTTTTCGAGTGATAATTTTATTTTACAAAATTCAGGAGTGAAAGGAGTTCTGCCTGACAGTAATCAGGTAATCATTGCTCAGTTGACAACCAAGGGTGAATTATCTTTTAATATCAATATTGAAGTAGAGTTTTTAGTAGATGGAGTTACAACCATTAGAAAATATGTATCAACTAATGATATTGTTTCTAGCGATGAAGAATATAATCCTTTCTTGTCGTATCCTTTTGCATGTGGCTGTAATAATCCAGATTTTGTAGAATACGATCCTTCATTCATTTGTTTGGCTGAAGGAGCTTGCTTAACCCCTGTAGTTATTGGTTGCATGGATCCTTTAGCTTGCAACTACAGCGAAGAAGCAAATACACAACTGGACAATATTTGTTGTTATCCTGGTTGGTGTGCAAACTTGAATATTGAAGAGGTATGTCCTCAACTCAAAGGTGCTTCATTTGATGTAGAAGCATATCCTAACCCTGCAGAGAATCAATTGATTTATCGAGTTCTAAGTGGTGAACAATCTGACATATCTGTGAAGCTATACACAGTTTATGGTAACACCATTTATGAAGAAACATATTTGGATGCTCCATTCAACTTAAGCGGCGAGATTGATCTTTCATCATTCCCTGTGGGTCTGTACCAACTTAGAGTGAGCTCTACTTTAGGAGAACAAATTACATTAATAGTAAAAATATGAAACAGTTTAAACTATTAATTCTACTTCTGATTGCCTTCTCTTCCTGCAAAGAAGAAACCAAGGAGGAAGTTGTTATTGAGAGAGGTACAGTAACAGACATCGATGGTAACGTTTATAACACCGTGAAAATTGGTGACCAATGGTGGATGGCGGAGAATCTAAAGGTTTCTCGTTTTAATGATGGTACCGAAATCAGTTTAATTGATAACACTAATAATGAAGAGTGGGAGAACACTAATCTACCTTCTTATTCCATAATAAATAATGGAACATCAGGCTATTTATATAATGGAAATGTAGTTCGCAGTGAGAAGAGTATTGCTCCTGAAGGTTGGCATATTCCGAGTGATGAGGAATGGAGAAGAATGGAAAGTCATATTGGAATGAAATCTTCAGAGGTTAATGCAACGGGTTTTAGAGGTGAAAATGAAGCCGGGTTGTTGACTAGTAAGAATTCTACAGGCTGGCCGGCTGCTGGAGTTTTATTTGGAACAGATGATTTTGGGTTTGATGCGAGACCAGGTGGCTGTAGAATCGTAGATGGACGGATCAATATTTTTAATACAACCGCTTTTTGGTGGGCTAAGGATACCATTAATAATGGTGAAGGCTGGTACAGATATATTGATGTTTACGAGTCAAGAATTTTTAGACAAACTACATATAATGAATACGGCATGTCTATCCGCTGTGTAAAGGACTAATTATGCTACGAATTATTCAGATCATATTTGTTATTCTTCCACTTTGTCTCAGTGCACAAGTGGATAGTTCGAAATATTTTATTGGAGGAACTCTTGGTATTGGTTACAGCTCACGCATTCTAACTACAACAGAAAGCGAGCTTGAGTTAATAGAGAAGTCTTATAATGAATTAGAAGAACCTACAGTGTCATTCAGAACTGGGTTGCGCGGAGGTATTCAAATTGGAGAGAATTCAATTGTCTCTGCAGGTTTACTTTTCTCACAAAATGGATACAGAATCGATACGCTTGAAATAGCTTCTATTCACAATGTGAGCTTTCGCTACAAGTCCTTGGAGATTCCTGTAATGTATCAATACACTTTTATAAAGAATAAATCTATAAAACCATACTTAAGTGCTGGTGTAGCCGGGTCTTTTATTATAAACTCAAGTATGCACTACATGAGGATAAATGAGTTGGAGAAGTACAAGGAGAATGCATCAGATGGTGTAAACAAACTTCAATTCGGCGCTTTGGTTGGAGCAGGTATATCAAAGAGATTTTATGAAAAGTACACCTTCCTCATAGAGTCTTTATACCATCAAAATTTTACAAGTATCCATGATGGATTTTTAGAAAGGAAATTGACTAATGTGTCCGTAAATTTTGGTATTGTATATCATTTATAAACATGAAATAATTCAGTAATGAAAGCAATTATATTTTCTATTTTTATTTCTCTTAGTTTCATGACATGGGGTCAGGGACTAGACGGTGTTGTTGTTGAGAAATTTTATCTCACCAATGCAGCTGATCAGGCTAATGCTTTATCAAATAATGCCGTTACAACTCTAGAGGTTGGAACAACTACTTATCGTGTTTATATTGATATGGCAGCAGGTTATAAGTTTTCGCAACTTTATGGGAACGCTGATCACAACTTAGTTGTATCTACAACTACTAATTTCTATAATGACCCAAATTACGGTGTCGCAGTTAATCCTGCTACCGTTTCAGTAAATAATATTCGTAAGCACACCGCCATGATTGACTCGTGGTTTACAACTGGTGGTGCGGCTGCGACAAAGACAGGTGTAATAAAGACAGAGGATACGGACGGTGCATTGGTTAATTTGCAAGGTGTTCTTGCAAATAATCCAGGCGGTTGCTATGGACTTCCTATTACAGGTGTTGGTGCACAGGATGGCCTTGTTCCAAGCAATGCTACAACGTATATCGTTCCGAATACGTTAGGACTTGGAACTGCATTGAATGTGCTAGATCAAACACCAGGTAACAGTATTGTAATATCTAACGGATCAATCGCTGCACTGGGCGGTGTTGTGGGTCCAACAGCTGCCAACAGAGTATTAGTTGCACAATTCACTACAAAAGGTGATTTGTCATTTCAATTTAATGTTCAGCTAGTAAATATTGCTACTGGTGCAGCTGAAAATTATGTTGCGTCAAATCCAAGTGCGGGTGAGCTAACTCATCCAACTTTGACATTTAGTCCAAATACTCCACCGGTTGTAAGTATTACAAACCCTACAAACAATTCTAGTGTTCCTGTTGGTGATGTATTGCTTATTCAAGCAAATGCTACTGATGCTGTAGGTTCAATAAATAGCGTTGAATTTTTTGTGGATGGTGTTTCTGTTTTTCTTGATACTCAAGCGCCATATACATATTCATATATACCTACTGCAGGTGCGCATAATGTATATGCTGTTGCAGTGGATAGTGATTGCGTAAGCACTACGAGTTCAACTGTAAATTTTAATGCAATTTCAAATTTATCACCAACTATTTCGATTTCTGGACCGTCAACAGCAATAGCGGGAACTAACGTAACATATACAGCAGTACCAAACGATACTGACGGAACCATCCAACAAGTAGAATTTTTCTTGAACAATCAATCGATTTTTATTGATCAAACTGCACCATATGAGGTGACGTTTGAAGCAGAATTGGGAAGCAATCAATTGATTAGAGCTGAAGCAACAGATAATCTGGGTGCTGTCGGAAACTCGAATGTAGTGAGCTTGAATGTAGTGGCGAACACTCCTCCACAAGTTTCGATCGTAGATCCAATGGATAATTCTCTATTTATTGCTCCTGCGCAATTAACTTTTTCTGCAAGTGCAAATGATGTTGATGGGCAAGTAAGTGAGGTTACGTTCTATTTGAATGATGAGATAATCGGAACTGACAATAATCTTCCATACTCTATTAGTTGGACTTCAGTTCCAGGAGAGTACACGTTGTATGCTATGGCGACAGATAATTTAGGCGCAATAACTACATCAAGCAGTATTTCTTTTGTAGTAGCTGATCCTAATGCATTGCCATACGAAGTAAGCAATATCACTGTTGATTGTAATTCAGAAGTGATATGTTTACCAATTTCGACTTCTGCTTTATACAGTGTCAATGATGTTATAGGATTTGATCTAGATGTTGCATTCGACGCTTCGAAGCTTGAGCCAACAGGAGTCTTTAATATTTCTTCTGACCTTATTGACCCAACGAATGCTGAAGTAATTGTTCAAAATGTTGAAACAGGATTGATTTCTTTTTCAATCGTACTAAACGGAAGCGCTCCAGCGGGAACAAGTTTCACAGGAGGTGGTAGTATTGGTTGTGTGGAATTTGTAAGATCAGCAGGTTTTTCTCCAATTGATGAAACTACAGTTGATGTATTATTCCTACAAGAAAGTTATGCTTCTGGAGTAGAAGCTCAAGGTGTGAATAGTGGAATGATTACTTCTGAGATTAATACAAATTATGAGGGCAATGTTTCGTTTTGGTTTGACGGTAGCCCACTATCATATGATGCCGCAAATCCTAACGATTATCTTGCTACAACAATTGAAGGTGTTCAAGAAGGCATTCCTTCTGGAGTTATTACGAATACAGATCTTAATGGTGACTTTAACTTTGACTTAAACCAAGGCAATGAAGTTCTTATTTCTAGAGATATTCTTGGATCAACAGCTGTTCAGCCTATTGTTAATGGAGCTGATATAGTACTAGCTAAAACAATAGTTGCTGACGGAGGTCTTGTGCCGAGTGTTTTTGAATTGCTTGCAATGGATGTGAATCTAGATGGTGTCATAAGTGCAGGAGATATTTCTCAAATGCAACAAAGAGCTACTGGAGCAATTTCGGAATATCAACAAGCATGGAATTATAATGCTGGGGTTTCGAATGGTGAACTATCGAAGGATTGGATTTTTGTTTCAACAGAAATGTTGCAAAATGATCCTGCTTATACCATTTCTGCAACTTTTCCAAATGACGATAACATAGGCTATTCAAAGAACAGAGTACCTGCAGTACCGTTCAATTTGCCAATAAACGTAATTAACTTCTCGAATGATGGTAGCACTTGTCCACTTATCGGAGATGGAAGTTATATCGCTATTATGTTAGGTGATGTAGATGGAAGTTACTCTAACTATGATGCGGATGGTGAGTTAAGAGGAAGTAAGATTTCTAGTGATATCAATGCTGAAGATATTGTTCTTTTTGATCTTCAGAACTCAACTATTTCTCAAGAAAATGGAAATGTGTTGATTGACATTCCAGTTACTTTAAACACGAATGAAACAGCACTCAATGCGTTAGACTTTTGGATGTCTTATGATGAATCTGTTTTGGAATTCGTAGAAGTTTCTAGCAGCCAAATGGAAATGGATGCCTTTGCAAATTACAATGAATCAAACAGTGTGCTTCGAGTGACTTCATCAAAGGACTTGAATAGTTTGTATTTCGATACTAATTCAAATATTAGTGTTTTGAGATTTAAGGTTCTTAATCCTTGTTTGGAAGTTACACCTGATTTGTTTACGGCAACTTCAACTTTGCTCAACGGTCTTCCAGCAGGATATGATTACTCTGTGAGAGATTATGTTGTTTTTACAGAAATAACAACTGAAGAAATTATCTGTGAGAATGGAGCTGAATCGTTTAGTACAATAGCCGTGGTTGAGGGTCAAAACGTTGTTGCATACAATTGGGATCTGAATGGGGAAGAAATTGCTTTTGGTGATAATGTGTCTTTTGAAATAGGTGTCAGTGGATTGAATACCGTATCAGTTGAAGCTTTTACTGAATTTGGATGTGTCATAGTATTTTCTGAAGAAATATTCGTGAATGCGTCTCCAAGTGCTGGATTTACAATTCAGTCTGAGACGGGTAGTTTAGAGGTTTCATTGACCAATGAATCAACGATCGAGGATAATTCTATTCTATCATATAACTGGAATTTTGGAGATGGTAATACATCTAATTTAGAAGACCCAACCAATGTTTATGGGGATTATGGAATCTATGAAGTTACATTGTTGGTGACTTCAGAAAATGGTTGCACGAGTGAAGTTACTCAAGGGCTTGAATTGATCACGACAGTGGAGAATGTTAGCGCAACGTTTACAAATGTTTATCCAAATCCTTTTAATGGTGAATTATCTGTTATCACAAATTTGGATGCGGATATTTATGTAATCGATATGTTGGGTAAAAGAGTTTCAATTACTAAGACAGTTAAACCTAATACTACAACTGTATTCGATTTGTCTTACCTCGCAAGCGGAATGTACAACTTGGTGGTAGCTTCTGAAAATTCAATAATGACTTATAAGATAGTCTGCAAATAGTTGTTTTATTTAATCTCGGTTTTCCTTTGCAGCATTGCCCAACAATAAAGATTGTTGGGCTTTTTTTTTCTACTAAAATTCTATTTCTATTTGTTAAATCTGTTGTATTTCGAGTTGATTTTTTGGAAACATTAAAGGCCTTCTAATTAACGAATTCGTAAAGCATAGTTTATCGTTAAGAAGACATACGAGTTCACCTTTGGCGTCATAATTAACCGAAATCAACATGAAAAAAAATCAATCAATTTTTAAAGCAATCGCTTCATTGGCTATCGCTTTCGGAGCATTGACAAGTTCAAATGCTCAATCTAACTTAGGTGCATCTTGCGGATGTCCTTCAGTTTCTTCTAGACCAGAAATCTTGTTGTCTTCTCTTCCAGGTTACGTTGCAGTTAGCGGAACTTTCGGTGGTGAATTGACTACGGGTGCTGTTCTTACTTGTGATAACACTTACATTATCGACAAGAAAATTTACATTCCAGCTGGACAAAACATTACAATCGCTCCAGGTACAGTATTGAAGGGAGCTACTGCAGCTACTCCTTCTGAAGCGACTGCTTTAGTTATTGAAAGAGGTGGACAAATTATCGCTTCTGGTACTGAGTCTTGCCCAATCGTTTTCACAGCGCAAGCTGATCCAATGGATGGTACTTATCCAATCGCTAACCAAGGTCAGTGGGGTGGTCTAGTTATTCTAGGAAGAGCTTCTAACAACTTGACTTTCGCGGCAAACGGACCATACGTTGCAGGTGCTGGTAACGGTCGTTTGGCTGTTGCTGATGGACTTGGTGTAGTTGAAGGTTTTGCTACTTCTAACATCCAGGATAGATTCGGTGTTATGTTGAATAACAACAACCCAGTAGCTGGTGAAACTGTAGGTACATTCAATGATAACGATAACTCAGGTATCCTTCGTTATGTATCAGTTCGTCACACAGGTGCTTTCCTAGCTGTTGGTAACGAAATCAACGGTATTACAATGGCTTCTGTAGGTCGTGGTACTACAATCGAACACATTGAAGTTGTTTCTTGTGGTGATGACAACGTTGAGTTGTTTGGTGGTACTGTTAACTTGAAGTATGTATCTACTTTATTCGGTAACGATGACATGCTTGACTGGGATTTGGGATGGTCTGGTAAGTGCCAGTTCTTCTTTGGAATGAAGTCAGACTTAACTTCAAGTGTTGACAATGACAACGGTATCGAAGCTGATGCTGATGACCAAAGATCTAACAACACTCCTCGTTCTCATCCTGTAATTCGCAATGCTACTTTCATCGGTAACAACAAGGCTGTTGGTACTGCAGATAACTCAGGTCTTTGTGGAATTATGGCTAAAGATTTAACTGAAGGTGAAATCTACAACTCTATTTTTGCAAACTTCAGATCAGGTTTGAACTTGGTTAAATCATTGGGTGCTGGTCGTACTTACCCAGCTGGTGGTGAAGCTTGGCACAACTGGTCAAACATTGCTGGTCCTGCTTCTGCTACAAATGGTAACGGTACTCAGTCTTTCAAAGTTGTTTGTAACACTTTCGTTGGTTGTGCTAACCCACTTACAATCGGTGCTACTGGAGCGCTTCCTGGTACAGTTGTTACTTCTGGTGCTGATTTTACACAGTTCACTGTAACAGATAAGAATGATATCGTTGCTGGTAATACACTTCCAGGTTTCGACTACACTTTCACTGTTAATACAACAACTAACGCTTTCTCTGCTAAGAACGACGTTACTCCTAATCCAGCACTTTCAGTTTCTGGTTGTCCTGCTACACCAGTAGATGGTTTCTGGGAGCCAGCTCCATACCGTGGTGCTTTCTCTTCAGTTAACGGAGAGAACTGGTTGTCTAACTGGTCTTATTCTGAAGTGTTGAACTCAACTAGAGGTGTTCGCGCTTGTCCAACAGATTTGAACCTTGATGGTACTACTGACGTGAATGACTTCTTGATCTTCGCTCCAGCTTTCGGTACATCTTGTAACTAATAAAAAATTGAAGTGCCTCCAGTAATGGAGGCACTTTATACCAAAATTAATATCCATGAAAAAGATTAAATACGCTCTTAGTGCATTTTTACTTGTACTAGCGTCTAGCGCATTTTCTCAGGGTCTTCAAGGAATAGTAGTTGAAAAATACTATTCTACGAATGCTGCTGATGGTGCTGATGCTGCGGCAGAGTTTTCAACTTCTCCGCTTGCTACTGGGACTACGGTTTACCGTGTTTATGTTGATATGGCTGCTGGTTATAAATTCTCTCAGCTATATGGTAACGCTGCTCACAACCTTACTGTGAACACTACTACCAATTTCTATAACGATCCTAACTACGGTGTAGCAGTTAACCCAGGTACAATTTCATTAGTAAACATTGCACGAAATACTGCAATGATTGACTCTTGGTTTACAACTGGTGGTGTTGCTGCTACTAAGGCAGGTGTTTTGAAGTCTGAAGATACTGACGGTTCTGTTGGCAACTCTGATAACCTTCTTGCAAACAATGCAGGTGGTTGCTTCGGTTTGCCAATCACAGGTTCTGGATCAAGAGACGGTTTTGCTCCAAGCAACGCTTCAACGTACATCGTACCTAACACTCTTGGTTTAGGTTCTGCTCTTGATGTTTTGGATCAAACAGAAGGTAACTCAATCGTTATCTCTAACGGTGCTATTGCTGCATTGGGTGGAGTAATTGGTGCTACTTCTTCGAACATGGTTTGTGTTGCTCAGTTCACTACAAATGGTGATCTTAGCTTCCAATTCAATGTTCAGTTGGTAAACATCTCTTCAGGTCTTGCTGAAAACTATGTTGCTTCAAATCCAACAGCAGGTGAATTGACTCACCCAACGTTGACTTATGCTCCTAACGTTGCTCCAGTTGTTGCTATCACTGCTCCTGCAAATGGCGCAAGTGTTGTAGCTGGAAACAGCCTTACTATTTCTGCTACTGCTACTGATGCAAACGGAACTATTACAAGCGTTGAATTCTTCGTTGACGGTGTTTCTGTTGGTGTTGATGCAACTTCTCCTTACAGTGTTACTTACACTCCAACTGCTGGTACTGATGTAATTACTGCTGTTGCTACAGATAGTGATTGTGCATCTACGACTTCTGCATCACGAACGATTACTGCGACTGCTTCTGCACCAGGTGTTCCTGCTAACGATAGTTTCGCAAGTGCAACATTGGTTAGTGGTGCTGTATTCCCACTTTGCAGCAGCTTGAACGCTACGCTTATTGGTGCTACAGAATCTACAGAATCTCAAATCTCAACTCCAGTTGGTGCTGGTCAGGATGTATGGTATCGTTTCGTTGCTCAAACTCAAGGTGTATCTATTCAAGTTAACGGAGCTGATAACCTTGCTATTGAACTTTTGAACTCAACTGGAACTACTGTATTATTCACAGAGAACCAAACAACTTCTGGTCAAGAGATTCTTGTAGCTAACAATCTCACTCCAGGCGCTACTTATTATATCGCTGTTGTAGATATGAACGCTCCAGGTTCTGGTAACTTTAGCATCTGCTTGCAGACTCTAAGATCTAGCACACCAAACAACGGAACTACATTTACAAGCCTTTGTAGCTTTATCAAAGCTTCATGGACTGGTGCTCAGTTGTACACTGTTAGCTTCTCTGATGGAACTAACACTTACACAGCTAGCAACACTAGCACGCAGATTCCTTTCAGCTTGCTTCCACAACTTCAGTATGGAACTACTTATTCAGTTACTTTCTCTAATACATTCATCATTGATGGTGTAACTGCAGTAGTAACAGGTGCTCCATTCAACGTAACTATTGCTGCTCATCCAGCAGTTCAATTGCGTGCAGCGGATCGTTGTCCAACAGCTCGTACTCGTGGTGCTTTCATCTCTACTGATGTAGTTGTATGTGGTGCTACAGAATATGAGTGGCAATTTGTAGAAGTGGATGCAAATGATAACGTTATCGGTATCGAAACTATCTTAGTTGAAAGCAACAGCACATCACGTTATTTGAGAGTATCTCAGATTCCAGGTGTACAAGATGGTGATCGTTACAGAGTTCGTATCCGTCCAGTATTCTCTTATGGTCCTGGTACATTTACTCCAGGTTACCAATTGCTTTGCGTAGCAGGTCAAGCTCCGATCAA
>JAIXWP010000100.1 GCA_027491215.1 Flavobacteriales bacterium
AATTGGTCACGGTGCATGCCGATCCTGGAGTCAAATTTTCTTGAATAGTCCATGAGTCAGCTGCGAACTTATATTCATAAGTTCCTGCCTCTAGAGGAATAGTGATTTGATATATACCGTCAGCGTTATCATCAGTCATTTGAGCGCAACCGCCACAGAAACCATTAAATGTTCCATTGATTTCTGGATTGCTGTAAGCTTCCGTAACCTGATTCATATCCACTTGGAAAGTTACGTCATATGTAGCCGGTGCTACGTTACAATTGTTGCAACTCGCCCAACATACAGGTTCTAAGACTACATCTTCAGCAACTGTAATGACACGATTAGTGAAACCAAAATTGGTCACGGTGCATGCCGATCCTGGAGTCAAATTTTCTTGAATAGTCCATGAGTCAGCTGCGAACTTATATTCATATGTACCAGCAGCTAATGGAATGGTGATTTCCCATATTCCGTCGCTTTCCGCGTCGGTCATTTGAGCGCAGCCACCGCAGAAACCATTAAATGTTCCATTGATTTCTGGGGTTGCAAAGGATTCGGTAACATTATTCATGTCTACCCGAAAGGTCACATTGAATTGTGACCAGGACGCATGGCCTAATAATAAAAGGCCTAGCGAAAGGAAAAAGTTCTTCATGGTATTGGTTTGGTTAAACTAAAAAACACTTATTATAAAAATTACAATAAGTGACGAATGTAGTGCTTTTTGTAAAAAACACAATAAGTACCAAAAAAAAAGTCCCGATGGAGTTATCGGGACTTTTTTCATTATGAAAAATTACTTGGTTTTACTGAACTTTTGAACGCTCGATCCGCTGTTATCTATATTTCTTAAGATATAATTGCCCACAGCGAGCTCCTGGATGTCAATGCTGTAATTGATAGCGCGCAATGACTCAATGGATTTAACAACTCTACCAAAAGAATCTATGATTTCAACCTTAGAGTCTCCGATGAGTCCTTGAACATTTAGGAAATCAGCAGAAGGATTAGGATATATTGAGAAGGTGTTATTTGAAACAGTTTCGTTTACACCCACAACACAAGCTGCACATGATGCCCAACAAACTTCGGATAAAACTACTGGACCTTCTACCGTGATAAGACGATTAGTGAATGCGTCTGTAGTTAATGTGCAAGACGAGCCAGGTGTTAACTCTTCTTGAATGCCCCAGTTGTCAGCAGCAAATTTGTATTCATATGTACCAGCTAGAAGAGGGATAGTAATTTCCCAAACATTATCGCCATCAACATCGGACATAGGAGCGCAACCTCCACACCAATTATTAAATACACCGTTTATCTCAGGCGTGGTATATTGAGCGGAAACATTATTCATGTCAACGCTGAATGTTACATTATATGGTCCATTGTTTATCCCACAATCGTCACAACTACCCCAACAAACTATTGGAAGTGTAGCGTCTCCGGTTACAGAATAGATACGGTTGGTAAACTGTCCTGTGGTTAGTGTGCATGAAGAACCAGGGACTAATGTTTCTTGAATATTCCAACCGTCTGCGGCGAACTTGTATTCTATAGTTCCTGCAGGTAGTGGAATAGTGATGGTATAAATACCATCGCCATCAGCATCGGCCATTGGAGCGCACGCTCCACACCAGTTATTAAAGGTGCCGTTGATTTCAGGTATGGTAAACGACTCCGTCATACTATTTGTGTTCAACTGAAAAGTAATATTATACTCTTGAGAAAAACCCAAACTCGTTACAAATAAAAAAACACAAGCTGTAAAGACTGTTTTCATATCCTCTTTTTTTGACCAAGATACACCTTTTTGTAAAAAACACAATAAGTGCGAAAAATTGTTTTTTTTAGTAGATTTGGCAAAAATCAAAGATATGACCATCACTTCTCGAGCATTTAAATCTCGCATCGAACAAGAGGATCTTTATTCTATTCCAATAGACGAATTTTTTAAATCCGCTTTTTCTGTTGATTGTGTCATTTTTGGATATCATGAAAAACAACTAAAGGTCTTGTTGATAGAACGTGGCACTGAACCATTTGAAGGTTTTTGGGCACTTCCAGGGGATCTAGTTTATCCTCTAGAAGATTTGGATGGCGCGGCTTCACGTGTTTTGAAAGATCTTACTTCTCTTTCAGAAATTCCTATAAAGCAAGTACATACTTTCGGAAGGGTTGATCGTCATCCACTCGGTAGAGTTATAACTGTGGCATATATAGCTCTTGTAGAAACACAAGACCTAAAACCACAAGCTTCTAGTTGGGCAAGTGCTACAAAATGGCATTCGCTGAAACGCATGCCTAAACTAGCTTTTGACCACAAGGATATTCTTCATTCTGCTTTGGATGGTTTGAAAGATATTGTGCTTCGTGAACCTATATGGACCAAGGTGCTCCCTGAGAAGTTTACCTTGACACAGTTACAAGAATTTTACGAAACGATTTTAGGAAGAACTTTCGATAAAGGAAATTTCAGAAAGAAAGTTCAAGACGTGAAGTATATTCAGAAACTCGATGAAATGCAGCGCAACGTGAATCATAGACCATCCGCACTGTATCGCTTCGATGAAAAGAAATACAATGAAAATAGTAAGAAAGGATTTTTAATGGATATCTAAATGAACAAACTAATCACCGCCCTATTCCTTCTTATTGCTTGCGCTGCATTCACTCAACCGTTGAATGTTAAACTTGCCAAGCAAGATGGTAATTGGCAAATGCTAGTAAATGGGGAGCCTTTCTATGTTAAAGGTGCTGGTGGTCATGTTCATCAAGATAAACTAATAGAGATTGGGGGAAATACCATTCGCACGTGGGGAATTGATAATGCAAAAGAAATTCTAGACGAAGCGCAGCGCAATGGTTTAAAGGTGATGATGGGCCTTTGGGTGCAACACGAACGCCACGGTTTTGATTACGATGATGCTGTAAAAGTAAAAGCGCAACTCGATGGTTTTCGATCTGCTGTGATGGACCTGAAAAATCATCCTGCATTGCTCATGTGGGGCGTTGGAAATGAAGTAGATCTTTTTTACAAAAACACTAATGTGTGGTACGCTGTTGAGGACATCGCAAAGATGATCAAAGAGATCGACCCTAATCATCCAACCTGCACGGTAACGGCAGGTTTTGACCCAATCGAAGCAGCTCTCATTATGGAACGTTGCCCAAGCATTGATATCTATGGAATCAACACTTACGGTGATATCGGAAATGTAAAAGAAGGCGTCCGTAAAGCGGGCTGGAAAGGTCCTTATATGATAACAGAATGGGGACCTAATGGACACTGGGAAGTGGCAAAGACAAATTGGAACGCACCAATCGAGCAAAGTAGTTTTGAAAAGGCTGACTCCTATGAAGAACGATATAAAAAATATATCAGTGGTGATCAAGAAATGTGCATAGGATCATTTGTTTTTCTTTGGGGACAAAAACAAGAGACAACTTCAACGTGGTATGGTCTTTTTTCACAAGATGGAAAAACAGCAGAACCAATCGATCGCTTGCATAAGTTGTGGAAGGGAGCTGAGCCAAGAAATAGAGCGCCACAAGTGAAGTCTGTTTTGGTGGATGGAAAAAATAAATCGCAAAGCGTTTCTCTAATTGCAGAAGAAAAGTACGAAGCTAAAATTGATGTTAGCGATTTGGATGGTGATAAACTGATTTACCAATGGCAAATCATTCCAGAAAGTACAGACATTAAAGCAGGCGGAGATGCCGAATCAGCGCCACTTCCAATAGGTGGGCTTTTTACAAAAAAGAAAAATGAGAATGCGGTGTTCTATGCTCCTGCGGAAGTTGGACACTACCGATTATTCATATTCGTGTACGACGGAAATGGACATTATGCTTATGAGAATGTTCCATTTGCTGTCACCGCGCGCGACCCAAATCTTGGTCCTGCGCGTCCTGTTTCTTTCAAGAAAATGGAAATGAAACCCTAGTAAATAATACTTTTTGTATTTTCTACAAAAAGTACTATGTTTGGATTTCATAACCAAACCAATCATGATTTTACGCCTTGCAAGTGTTTGTGTATTTATCTTGTTGACTTGCTCGTCAAAGCTATATGCACAAGCTGACTCTGTAGGATTTGGGCGCTTCTCTGAACTTGGACTTTTTCCAAAAAAGGATCCTGGAACTAGTAATATTCAGATCTCAGGTTCTTATCGTTTCTTCGGAACTTATACGCGACAGCTTGATCCTTATTTGTTAAATCCCATCATTGGAGATACTGCATTACCACGTAATATTTTCATAGGTGATGATAGTCAACTTCCGAGCTTAACTTTGAATGTTGCAGGCCGACCGAACGATCGTTCGAGTTGGGGTTTTGACCTCTATGTCTTTCAGTTTCTAAATGGTATCATCGGAAGTTCTTATGGTAGCCAAGTTGTAGATTCTCTTCGACCAGATATCCAATACCCCCGCACAGGGCTGCGATTGGGTGGTAATTTGGGGTTGCTTCTTGGAATGAACTTGCACGGTTCGTTTAAGACGTCTAAAGGAACGCTGGTAACGCATGTTGGAGGTATTCAATGGTACGCTATGTCTGATCTCACGATGGCGTCGTTCAGAGGATACAATCGTTTTATGCTATATGAACGAAATCCTTGGGATCCAACGGGTACCGATATATCATCTCGCTACAAACAATATTTTGATCAAGGTTCTATCGATCAAGATAACCGTTGGGGAAATAGAGCGTTCGTCGGTGCGGTAGTGGAAGGATTTGATTTCCCTGGAAGAATTTCTTTTTCAGGACTCATCGGAAAAACAGAATTGAATGGTGGATTTTCTCAGGTGCCTAACTTTTCTTACGGTGGAAAATTGAAGAAGGATTGGGGCGGAAAAAATTTCATATCGTTTAATACTATTAACTCGTTCTCATACACAGATAGTCTCGCGCGAGAATCGTTCGGTCTCAATGTGGCGACTCTTGAATTCATGATTGAAAAAAGAGGCTATGTGATCAAAGGGGAAGCGGGTGCTGGAAATTATTTCAGTCCTAACAATGATGAAGGATGGGCAGAATTATTTCAATTCAAATTCAAAACACCAACAAGAGGACGTTGGCCATCTGCTGAATTGCACGTCTTTCGAATCAATCCGAATGTCGTAAATAATAACGCTGTATTTTGGAATACTTCTACAACGGAATATTCTGTCAATGATATTCCTGCGGGAAGTGTAGGGAGCTCGGCACTGCTTCAACCTTTTGGAAGCAGCATGGTGCGCCTCGGACAAATGACGAATAATAGACAAGGTATCAACTTGAATGTTGAAGCAGGTAAACATGATTTGAAATTTGCAGGTGGATTAGGATTCTCGTCAGAAATTACTGCAGCAGCACCTGTCATCACTTTTGGTAATCCTGTCAATCAATTTACTAGATCACGTTTCTGGAGATGGAATTTCCCACCGAATGTTGGTCCTTACAATCGTTACTCTGATATTTTCCGCGATGTCTACCAAACGGTCAATCTCGCTGACGATAGCTCAGGTGTGGTGGTAAACAAAAAACACTTTGCTGTTGCAGAAGCGCAAATCAAATATCACACAAAGCTTGCTGGTAAGGATGTTTATCTATTCTCGCTCTTGCAAATGGGTAGCGCTCAGCGCGACTTTTCACCAGTCGTGGTGACAACGGAGAAAGCATATATCAGACAATATTCTGCGGAAATCGAAGCCTATTACGCAATTAGTAGAGGATTTTTATTCAATGCTTATTATGGCTACGAACGCACGCTTGGAAACTATTTGACAGATATCGACGAAGTGACCCGCCGTCCGCGCAACCAATACGGAGAAGGTGTTGGCGTGGGCTGTGATATTGATATGGGAAAAAATACACGTCTCTATTTACGTCATCGTTGGTATTACTTCCGCGATGAAAGTTTTGAATTGGACCGTTTCCGCGGTCGCGAGTTGACAGTGGAAATCAAAGCATTTTTCTAACAAGAACGAGTGATGAGAATTAATGATATGAAAAATTTTATTTCTTGGAAATGGCCGTTAGCCGCGTTGTTGACGATGTTCAGCATAATGGCTCACGCACAAACTCCAGCAAGAAAATTCAATGTAACGGGAGCTGCGCGAGGTATCTTTTTCGGAGATCGACTCGATCAGAACGTTGCTATTGAAGACACTATTACTATTCCGAGATTGAATAGCGGTCACGTGATGGCGGACCTAGGACTAAATATTCGCCCAAATAAAAACATGGAGATCCAAGGGATGGTGCGCGTGAGAAACGACTACGGCGGATTCTGGGGATCAGGAGTTACATTCGACATACGTCAGTTGTACATCAAAGGTGTAATCGGCGGCGTCGTAAGATATCAGCTAGGCGACATCAATTATCGAATGACAAAGTACACGCTTTGGAACAGCGATCAGGAATTATTGCAAACGACTCCCACCATTTTTAGACAACAATATGATGTGTTGAACTATGACCATTTTTACAATGATGATAATTCGTGGCGTCAGCAAGGTGGGGCAACGGAGTTTGGACTTGTATTTAAGAAGTATATCCAAGAACTACAATTTAGAGCAGTGGCAACACGTGTGAGAGCTTCAGATAATTCTTCAACCAACGACCGTATTTTTGGCGGTGCAAATATTCAATTGCTCCAAAGCAAATACTTCCATGCAGGTTTCAATTACGTGAGTCTTTTCGATGTGGAAGGTACCTCTCGCAACAGTAGCATATTTAGAAACCCTGTAGTAACAGGAACTGCAAAGACCATGTGGTCGAACGAGAAGTGGAGTGCTTACGCGCAAGCGGAGTTGGCGAGATCAAAATCTTATTACGTGGGAAATGATGAAGCTCCTTACAAGCAAGCAAATGCTTCTGATTTGGAATTGAATGTATCGAATAATGAATGGGGTATTTCTGTAGGCGCAACCATGAAGCGTGTGGAGAGTGATTTCAACTCACCAGGAGCTCAAACAAAGCGTATCAATTACGGCCAGCTTCCAACTGCTTATGGCAGAATCACCAATGAGCAGACGGTCCGTCAATTGACCATTATGGATTTAATGAGAGAATCTTCATTGTACAATTTGCAACTACAACCTTATCTCATGAACTTCTCTCCGAAGTACGACAACATCACTCCTTATGGCGACGCGACACCTAATAGACAAGGTACTATCGTTAGAGCAGAATGGAGAGATAAGAAAAAGAATTGGACGGTGAAGGCAGAACAATATATGCTTGGTGAAACGCAAGGAGAAGGGACTATCGAAGCGCGAGAATTCAGCCGCACGCAGGTTGGTGTTGAATTCAAAAAGGATAAGATTTCAGAAAAATGGGGCCGAATGGTGCGTGTGCAAGCAAATTTTAGAAGAGACCAAACAACTCGACCAGGTTCTGAGTTTTATCGTGGAGTGGAGTTGAACACCGATGTTGCAAGTGTAGGACTAGAACTAGAGATCATGGAAAAATTGGATCTCTTGGTGGGATGGCAGCAGGTGAACTACAATGGATTCGACTTTGTATCCATTAAAGATGAATACGCATCGATTTTCAATTTCCAAGAATACAGTGTGAATGGAAAAGAAATCATGCAAGCAGCGGGTTTGAGATATCGCTTCAGCGAGAAGTCATTCCTTTCTGCACAATGGAACACGTTTGACACACAAGATGCTACATTGGCATCGACAAGTTATAAGGTAGATCAGTTTATGTTGTTGTACCAAATGAATTTTTAATCATGAAAAAATTATTTCTCTCAGCCTTCATCCTAAGCGCGGCCTTCATTGGTTGCAAAGTAGACGATGAATTCGCAGGCCCAGATTTGGTAGACCTTTACGGAAGTTTTGCGGTTCTTCAAGAACTGGATATTTCCAATCGCTCTGTTGACTTTAGTGCGGGTGAATCCACTTTTTTCACAGCGACTTTTTCCAAGAATATTGAATGGAATGTTCGTGTGAAAGGACTGTCATCTGGCGCTATCAAAAATATCTCAGGTTTCTCGAGTGAATTGAAAGCAGAGAATGCATTATGGACCGGAACAACAACTATACTTCCAATGTTCCGAGGTGAGCAGTGTGCGGTGGAAGTAACATTCTTAAATGAGCCAGATACCCTTCGCGATACATTAACAGTAGAAGCAGGTCGTGTGAATCAAGGTTTCTTGCTCAGCGATTTCGAAGATGGATTTCCAACTACATGGAACACATTTGTGCAATCAGGTGCGAATATGAGCTTCGTGGTTCAAACCAATGATAACGCAGCTCAAGGAAATAAGTACTATGATATGGGTGGCAATGTAAATTGGGATTGGCTAAAAGGATTAGTGAATATTCCTGCAAGTGCATACGGCAGTCCTCGATTTGATTTGAACAGCAATCCGGAGAATGTTTATTTCAATGCGTTTTTATTTAAGCCAGAAACCATCAATAATGGTTTAGTGCTTTTCCAATTCAGAGAAGATGATAATGAGGATGGAGTTTACAATGCTGCAAATGAAGACATGTTTGCTGTGGAGATCAATCCTCAGGTAAATGGATGGCAACATGTTTTCCGCAATTACGCAGATCTTGCCACACTTGTGAATGGCGCGCCAGCTGCGGATATCGGAAATGGAATTCGTGAGCCGCACAAGCTTTTTCAAGTGTCTGTTTTATTCCTTGCTAATCCAACATCAGGCTATACACAGAGCTATCTCGATTACATGATCTTTACAGAAGGAGCTCCTTTAAATCCATAACATCATGATGCGATTCGGCGCCTTTGTTTTTGTTGTTATAATCTTG
>JAIXWP010000090.1 GCA_027491215.1 Flavobacteriales bacterium
CATATTTACGATCGGCATAACTTATGGCGCCAAGAAAGTAGTATGGTTCTGAATGATATTCTGGACATAGCTCCACTAATTTTTCGAAATAATTGAAGCTTATATCGAATGGAGAGCCATTTCTTTTTGCTCTCAAAAAAGTCATTTCACCAATTCTTTGGAGGCACGGCAAGCAGTTCGGGTCTTCTTCTAGCGACTTTTCGAGCAGACCGAGTCTTTCATCAGGTTGATACTTCTTGGTGTCTTTGCTCTGTTCAAGCAGTTTTTCAATTTTTGAAGATGGCTGATAACTACATGACTCCTGAGCAGCAATATTTTCGACCAAAAGGAGCGATATAACGATGACAGCGATTTTCCTTAGCACTAATATCATTTTCTTGCTGGTTGTGGGCGAAAGATAGTGATTATTTAATTTTATTCCTCTTGCATCGAAACCTCTAAAACCCTTAAATTCACGGTCTAAACCAACAACAATGTCTCCCTCAACTATCCCACATCTCGTTAGAGAATTGATGGATGTTTCTACTGGGTTTTCTATTGTTTTTTCGATAGATGGCAATTTCATATTGGGAAATAAATCATTTCTTGAAGCTCTAGTAAGTTTGAAAGGCGATGACTTTTCATTAGAACATGCGGATGACTTGGAAATGAAATCATCTAATTTCAAGAAGCGCTTTTTCTGGAATGATATTATAGAAGCTGTAAAAGATGGAAATTTTTCCATGAATATTTCATTTGGTGATTTTCCGAACATTTACAAATGTCATGCAGCTTCTGTGCTGATGGACAAGATAAATGTCGTTGTGATGTGCATGAACGAAGTGACCCCAAGTCATCAGCTTGAAAAAAAGTTGATGGAAAAAAATGGTTTCTTCGAAAATCTATTGGATGAGCTTCCGCAAATGATTTGTGCATTGGATGAAAATGGCATCATTCGATATTGGAATGACCAATGCAAAGCTGTATTAGGATATTCATCTGACGATATCGTCTTGAAGCCAGATGCTACAGATAAGCTGATGCCTAATAGAAAGTATCGGGAAGATGTTTTGGAAAAAATATATCGCAAGGAATCAGGGGTATTACGGTTTATAAATACTATCATGCATAGTAGTGATGGTTATGATAAAACTATTGCATGGAATGTTCGCTTCATGAATAATCCTTTGATTCCAGGATTGAATTATTGGCTTGTTGGAACGGATATTACAGCAATGGAAGTGGCCATGAAATCGGTAGTAGAAAGCGAGAATCGATATAGCATGATCTCTAAAGCTTCGAATGATGCTGTGTGGGATTGGGATTTAATTTCAGATCAATTGTGGTGGAATGACGGTATGACCAGTCTTTTTGGCTATGATCCGGAAGAGATTAAAAACACTTATCAATGGTGGTTGGATCGAGTACACCCTAGCTACACGCAGGCGGTAGATGAAAAATTACGTTTACATGTAGAGGAAGGTCGGCAGTTCTGGAGTGACGAATATCTCTTCAGAAAAAAAGATGGAACCTACGCTTTAGTTTTTGATAAAGGATATTTGATAAAAGATGAAAAGGGGCGTCCCATCAGATTTGTAGGTGGAATTGTGGATATTACGCACACAAAGAATCTTAATCCGTTGTAATCTGAAAACTTCGTTCGTTTCTTTGTGAAATGAATTATAGAAGACTCGGAAAATCAGGACTTCAAGTCAGTGAATTGTCCTTTGGTTCTTGGATCACCTTTGCCAATCAAATTGAAAATGGAATTAGCGAGCGCTTAATGGATATCGCATACGATGCAGGGATCAATTTTTTTGACAATGCAGAGGTATACGCAGCGGGAAAGAGCGAGGAAGTAATGGGAGATATTTTAGCGAAAAAAAATTGGGCACGCGATACTTACATCGTGAGCAGTAAAGCATTTTTTGGAGCGGGAGGCAAGTTGCCAACCCAACGCGGACTTCACCGCAAACATTTAGTGGAAGCTTGTGAGGCCGCTCTCAAACGATTGAGAGTGGATTACTTGGATCTCTTTTTCTGTCATAGACCAGATAAAAACACACCAATTGAAGAAACCGTTTGGACCATGCATCAATTGATTATGCAAGGAAAAATTCTTTATTGGGGAATGAGTGAATGGAGCGCGCAAGAAATTATGGCAGCGCATATGGTTGCCGAAAAATATCATTTGATTGGTCCAACTATGGAACAGCCACAATACAACATGCTTTGCAGAGAAAAGGTAGAGGCAGAGTATGCCCAAATTTATAAGACCGTAGGACTTGGAACTACTATTTGGTCGCCTTTAGCCTCTGGATATTTGACGGGAAAATATATCGGACAAAAGCCCACAGATACTCGTTTGATGCGCGACGAACTGAATTGGTTAGCTGATAGAACATTCACACAGGAAAACGAAGAAAGAGTAGTTGGTTTGAAAAAGTTATCAGAGGAATTAAATATTTCTTTACCTCAATTGGGAGTTGCTTGGTGTTTGAAAAATCAAAATGTTAGTACTGTAATTTTAGGTGCTAGCAAACCAGAGCAATTGACAGAAACCCTTCAATCTGCCGATAAAGTAGCGATGCTTACTGATGAAGTAATGGCGAAGATTGAAGTCATTTTAAATAATAAACCGGTCTTACCTCCATACTGATATGCGCATAGATATTCTAACCATTCTGCCGCGATTGCTCGACGGACCATTTGCAGATTCTATTTTGCAGCGAGCGCAAGACAATGGCTTGTGTGAAATTGTGATACATAATATTCGAGACTACAGCATTCATAAACAGAAGCAGGTAGACGACTATCAGTTTGGCGGTGGCGCGGGCATGGTGATGATGGTACAACCTATTGCCGATGCAATTGATAAACTGAAGTCGGAGCGCGAATACGATGAGATTATTTATCTAACACCCGATGGAGAACGATTGAATCAGGGTATTTGTAATTCATTTTCTTTAAAGAAAAATATCATCATGCTTTGTGGTCATTACAAAGGGGTGGATCAACGTATCCGTGATCACTATATCACAAGAGAAATATCGATTGGAGATTATGTGCTAAGCGGAGGGGAGTTGGCAGCAGCTGTTTTAGTGGATAGCATTGTGCGATTGATTCCTGGAGCTATGAACGACGAAACATCTGCGCTCACGGACTCATTTCAAGACAATTTACTCGCACCGCCAATCTACACTCGACCAGCAGACTACAATGGCTGGAAAGTGCCTGAAATCCTTACCAGCGGCAATACGCCCAAGGTTGAAGAGTGGCGTTTTGAGCAAGCACTAGAAAAAACCAAAACCCGTCGCCCAGATTTGCTAGGGTGAGGTCAACTCAAAATTTACTTTTCTTTGTCTCATCATGAGTGCACCACTTGCAGAACGCATTAGACCTAAAAATCTCGATGAATACGTCGGCCAAAAACATTTGGTTGGACAAGGAGCGGTGCTGAGAAAAGTGATTGATAGTGGTACTATTCCAAGTATGATTTTTTGGGGGCCTCCAGGTGTTGGTAAAACAACCTTGGCCTTAATTATCTCGCAAGCGCTAAAACGCCCGTTCTATCAACTTTCTGCAATCAATGCAGGTGTAAAAGATGTACGCGAGGTCATTGATAGCGTCAAGAATGCCGGGATGTTTAGTCAAGGTGCTATTCTCTTTATCGATGAGATTCACCGTTTTTCTAAAAGTCAACAGGATAGTTTACTAGGAGCCGTAGAACGCGGCACCATTACGCTTATCGGTGCCACTACTGAAAACCCATCCTTCGAGGTAATATCTGCATTGCTTTCTAGAAGTCAGGTGTATGTACTCAAACACCTCGAAAAGGAAGACTTGATAGGTCTTGTAGATACGGCCTTGACCAAAGATGAAGAACTTAAAAAAATAAATGTAACGGTTCAAGAATATGAAGCGCTTCTCCGCTTAAGTGGAGGAGATGCCCGCCGATTACTCAATGTATTGGAACTCGTGGTGAGTTCTTTGCCGGAAGATAAAATCATTACAAATGATCGTGTTGGAGAAATTGTTCAAGCGAACATGGCCAGCTATGATAAGAATGGAGAAATGCACTATGATGTAATCTCTGCTTTTATCAAAAGTATTCGCGGCAGTGATCCACAAGCCGCAGTATATTATCTCGCTCGAATGGTAGAAGGTGGAGAAGATCCCAAGTTTATCGCTCGAAGAATGCTCATTCTCGCTTCAGAAGATGTGGGCATGGCCAATCCAAATGCACTTCTTATGGCCGATGCTACTTTCAGAGCAGTTGAAAATATTGGCTGGCCTGAAAGTAGAATCATCCTCAGTCAATGTGCCATTTTCCTAGCTACTTCACCAAAATCTAATAGTGCATACACTGCAATAGATGATGCAATTGCAGAAGTGAAAAACTCAGGTGACCAGCCAATACCGCTGCATTTGAGAAATGCACCAACTAAGTTGATGAAGGAGTTAAACTACGGAAAGGACTATTTGTATAGTCACATGTATGAGGGTAATTTCGTGGCTCAAGATTTTTTACCAGAGAATTTAAAAGGAAAACTATTCTACAATCCCGCTAAAAATCAACGAGAAGAACAGATTCGTGAATGGCTCAAAGCGCGCTGGGGAACGCGTTATCCGTTATAATTGCGCGAGTCCTTTGTTGATGTTTTTAGCAATTGAAGGCCCCTCATAAATGAAACCGGTATACACTTGCACCAGCGAAGCACCTGCATCTAGTTTCTCTTTAGCATCCTCAGCAGTGAATATTCCACCCACTCCAATAATAGGGAAGCTTCCATTTGATTTTTGATGCAAGTAACGAATGACTTCTGTAGATCTTGATTTTACAGGCTTTCCACTTAAACCTCCCGCGCCGATTTTTTCAACCTCTTGTGCATTGGTATGTAACGTCGATCTATCGATGGTTGTATTTGTAGCCACCACTCCAGCGATTTTACTTTCATCAACGATGGCAACAATATCATCCAATTGACTGTCCGTTAGATCTGGTGCGATCTTCAAAAGAACAGGTTTTGAATGTGGTTTTGAATGATTGAGGTTTTGAAGCGTGTTGAGGATATGCAACAATGGCGCTTTGTCTTGCAATTCGCGTAATCCCGGTGTATTGGGCGATGACACATTCACTACGAAATAGTCTACTACATCGAATAGGTCATGAAAACATTTTACATAATCATCGACCGCCTGTTCATTCGGTGTTACTTTATTTTTTCCAATATTTCCTCCGATAAGAATGGATGAGGAAGCTTTGCGGATACGTTCTGCAGCAGCTTTTGCGCCTCCATTATTGAAGCCCATTCGATTGATGAGGGCCTCGTCTTCTGGCAAGCGAAATAAACGCGGCTGATCATTTCCAGGCTGACCAACAGGAGTAACTGTGCCTATCTCGATGAAACCAAAACCAAGACTATCTAGAGCATCGATCCAACGCGCGTCTTTGTCAAAACCTGCGGCCAAACCAACAGGGTTTTTGAAGGTAAGTCCAAAAACTGTTCGCTCTAATTTCTTCGACTCAAACCGATATAGTCCTCTCAAGATCCCTTTTCCGCCAGGGATTCGATGTATAGCTCCCAAAAGATCCATCGCTCTGTAATGCGCTTTTTCCGGGGAAGACAAAAAGAAAAGTGGTTTGAGAATGCTCTTGTACATGCGACAAATATACTTCGGTAAGAAAAATCAAACTTATTTTAGTCGAGGTATTAAACCTAAATGTGGCAACTCGGTCAATTAAACAACAATGACAGATCATGAATTAGTAATAGCGATGAAAGATCCTCTTCAAAAGAAGAAGGTATTCGAGCAATTGCTAAATGATTATCAAAAGCCCATATATTATTATGTGCGCCGAATGGTACTCGATCATGATGATGCAGATGATGTGACACAAAATTGTTTTATCAAAGCTTGGAAAGCGTTAGAACAATTTCGGGGAGAGGCAAAATTGAGCACGTGGCTATATCGCATCGCTTACAATGAAAGTTTGAGTTTTATTGAAAAGAGAAAAAGGCTAGCAGGCGTTTCACTTGATGAACTTTCAGAGCATCTTCCATCGGTCCTTCAAAAAGATGCGTTGTTTGATGGGGATGAAATAGAATTGAAGCTTCAAACGGCATTGGCGACCTTGCCCGAAAAACAGAAGGCTGTTTTTATTATGAAGTATTATGAAGAAAAGAAATACGAGGAAATTGCACAAATAACAGGCACTTCCGTGGGAGCGCTCAAAGCGTCATTCCACATAGCAGTTACAAAGATTGAAAATTATATCAAGGTAAATAATGAGTGGTAAGATAAACCCCTTTAAGATTCCAGATGATTACTTTGAGCAATCAGCTGGTGAGATATTTTCCAAGATAGATTTTGGAAATGAAGCTTTTTTTGAGAAACAAAAACAGCTAATTCTAGCTGAAACTTCTCAAAAGAAAGAAGGAAGAAGTATTGTGATGTGGGCAAGCGTATGGAGCGCAGTAGCAGCGGCAGTAGTAGCGGGATGGATTTTCTGGCCAGCACCTGCTAAGCAATTGGAGGAAACAAAAACCTTCGCTGAATTGCTTCATGAAACGGAGTTGAATGAAGAGGAAATTTTGATGCAGGCTTCTGACGAAGAATTGGTGCTTTATTTCAGTAATGAAATCGATAGTTTGCACCAAGACTTGATTAAAGAGCCAACAGTGCAAACAAAAGCTGCGCAGAAGCTTTTACCTAAAGAAAAAGAAGAGAATGTAGATCAACTCTTGAACAATTTATCGGACGAGGAAATCATGCAGTATCTCATTGAAAATGGAAATGACGAATTTGAAATACAATAGAAATATGAAAAAGTGGATTTGGATGCTTGTAGTTGTTCTTGCCCAAAGTACTCTGGTAGCAAGTGCTCAGCGTGGTCAAGAAAAAATGTCGGAGCTGCGAAAGAATTTTGTGAAAGAGCAATTGGCATTGACTCCTGATGAGGAAAAACAATTCTGGCCGTTATATGACCAGTATGAAGCCAAGCGCAATGATTTTCGCCAAGCGATGAAGACCGCAATAGATAAGGCAGAAGCTGCCCCTAATGATGAAAAGGTGGTGATTGAATCCATTGATGCTGTCACCAAAATCAGAAAGGATGAAGCGGATTTGGATGCTAAGTTTTTCAAGGATAGCATGCCTATCATTGGTGCAGAGCGAGTGGGTAAACTAACCCGATTAGAAGAAGAATTTAGAAGAACTCTAATGGAAAAATTGAAGGATAAAAGAGGTGGAGGGCCAGGCCATCATGGGCCACCGCCGCCACCACACGGAGGCCGTCCACCGCAAGAAAGAGAGTAGATTAATATGGTGTGTATTGATGTTGTAAGGGATTCAGAGGTATAAGATGACCGATGAATCCCTTTTTTATTTCCTTGCTATTCTCAGGTATTTCCAACCAGGCATCCATTACTGCTAATGAGGCAAAGTCTCCAGAACCATTGTTTGGAGCGGGATGTGCGTGTATATTACCTTCCTTCAATTGAATTATAACAGGTAGAAAAAAGGTCAAGTTTGACTTTATCGTCACATCACTTTGTAATGTGGCTTGTGGTGTCACTCTTGCGATTCCTAGATTTGTTTGAAGCCATGGAATGAAGTATTTGCACGCACAAACAAGTGTGGAAACTGGATTTCCGGGGAACCCAAAAACAAATGTATCATTGAGTTTTCCGAAAAACATTGGTTTGCCAGGTTTTTGAGCAATTCGATGAAAAAGCGTCTTGCAGTTCAGCTGTTCGAGTGCTCGAGCGATGTAATCAAATTTACCTTTTGAAACACCACCGCTCATGAGTATGATGTCATTGTTTTTTTGATGCAGGTCCAATTGTGATATCACAGCTTCTAGCTCATCGGGAAGGTGTGCAATTTCTGCATTGAGCCCAATGGTTTGCAACAATGATAACAACGCCCAAGCGTTGCTTTGGCGTATCTGACCGGGTAGTGGTGTTTTATCGATGGAGACCAGCTCATCTCCAGTTGAAATGATGATAATGCGAGGTAATTTCTTAACGAGTAAAGTCTGCTTTCCAATCGAAGCTGCAATGCCTATGATTGCAGCATTGATTTTTTTATTCTGAAGTGCGAGTTCGGCTCCTTCTTTAAAATCGGTGCCTTTTAAATGAATGTTCTGAAACTGTTTTGTTGGACGCGATTCAATTTTTGCAATATCATTTGCTATTTGAATATGCTCATAAGGCACTACGGTGTCAAAGCTTTCAGGTAATGCAGCGCCAGTCATAATTTCCACACATTCGCCTTCTTTAGGAGAAAATTGCTGTTGAAGTCCAGCGCTACAAACACCAACAATTTTGAAGGAATCATATGCATTTAGATCTTCCCAACGTATAGCAATACCATCCATCATCACACGATGAAAAGGAGGAAGATCTGTATCTGCAAATAGTTTTTCAGCGAGTACGCGTCCAGTGGCTTGATGCAATGGCACTTGTTCTGTGCCCCAATCGGTACAGTGCTCTCGTAATATTTGTGTTGCTTGAGTGACAGTGATCATTTATCCTCCAATACTGGCCATTGATTCATGAATAGGAGCACGATGCTTTTCAGCATCAAAGCCATTTGCAAATCGAGCTCCAATCGCTTGTATGATTTTTTCTTGAATAATAAAATCTGAACTATCGCTACTTAGAAAAGACTTCAAGCTATTGTTAGATTTATCATACAGGCATGTTTTGAGGTGACCGCTTGGAGTGATACGGATGCGGTTGCAGGTTCCACAAAAGGTTCGTGAGTACGCAGCAATGATGCCTATTTTGCCCGAGAAATCTTCATGAGAATATTCTTGTGAAGTAGAAGTGGGCTGCATAGGAAGCTTGTGCAATGCTGGATATAGCTCCAATAATCTCATTTCAATATCTTTCGCAGAAACCCTCGATGTATTGATGCCGCTGCCATTAAAAGGCATTTCTTCAATAAAGCGAATATCTACAGGCATTGTGATGGCCAGTCTAGAAAGAGCTTCGATGTCTTCTTCGTTCTGACCCGCCATAATGACTGCGTTCAATTTTACTTGTATAGGCGAGTCAAGGAGGCTGTTAAAAGTGCTTTGTACTTGAGGTAACCAATCTCTGCGCGCCATTTTAAGGAAGCGTTCAGGATTAAGAGTATCAACGCTGAGATTGATACTTTTGATACCCAGATCAACCAATTCTTGAATATGAGGCTCAGTGTATGTTCCATTGGTCGTGATGGAAATTTCACGAATGCCCGGGATGCTTTTTGTGTTCTTTACAATATCTAGAAAATCCTTACGCAGAAAGGGCTCTCCTCCTGTGAAGCGAATTTTTTTTACACCAAGAAATGCAAGGTTTTGAATTAGTTTATGAATTTCATCTTGGGTGAGTAGTTCATCTTTTTTCAACCAATTCAATCCTTGTTCCGGCATGCAATAGGTACAACGGAGATTGCATTGATCGGTCACCGCGATGCGCGCGTAATCGATACTTCTTCCGTGATTATCTATTAATGCCATGGTGCAGGTGCTATCAGTGTTTGCAAGGAAAATCTTTTTCGATAGCAAATTCGAGCGTGCTTAAAGCACTTGCTTCTTGTTGAAAATACAAACCTTCTTCATCAGACCGAGCCCACTGATGAAAGGCATTTTCGCCTACTTGCAATTTGATAGTATTGTGTTCAAAGGTTGCCAAATTTGTATCGAGATTCCAAAGCGAAATCTCGATTTTCAATTGGGCCAAAGGTGAAAAAACCGTGGTGGTAGCCACGGTTTTTTCTGATGCAAGTTTTGATATATCTTCTTGACTCAGTCGAAATCTCAGATGTTTGTCTGTGATTCGAGTCTTCATTTTTTCAATCCAATTTCTGCTAGTCGTTCGTCTAGAAATTCTCCAGCTGTTATTGGAGACCAAAGTGCTTCAGTTCCTGCTGGGATGCATGATGGCAAGCACTCCAAACTCATTTCACTTCTTGGGTGCAAGAAGAACGGAATCGAATAGCGCGGTGTTCCCCATTTTTCTCTTGGTGGGTTTACTACACGATGCGTGGTGCTCTTCAAGCGACCATTTGTATGGCGTTGAAGCATATCACCCACATTGACAACTATATGATCTGGGAGCGCTGTTACGGCCACCCATTCATTTTTCTTGTTAAGGACTTCGAGACCATCTGCACTAGCGCCGATGAGCAAAGTGATCAAGTTGATATCTTCATGCTGACCCGCTCTCACAGCTGATTGGGGTTCGCTGGTGATAGGAGGGTAGTGGATAGGACGAAGGATACTATTTCCATGATGGATTTTTGCGTCGAAATACGTTTCCTCAAGCCCAAGGAACAAAGCAATTGCGCGGAGCATATATTTTCCAGTATTTTCCAGTGCTTTGTATGCCTTTTCTCCAACTTCGTTGAACTCAGGAAGATCACTTACGCTCACGTTATCGGGATATTCTTTTTTGATAGGATCATCACCAGAAACGTATTGTCCAAAGTGCCAGAATTCTTTTAGGTCGCCTGCATTGCTGCCTTTTGCGTGTTCCTTACCGAAGCTAGTGTAGCCTCGTTGTCCAGCAAGACCTTCTACTTCATATTTCTTTTTTACATCTGCCGGAAGTTCAAAGAATTTTTGAACTTGTGAATATAGTTTTTCAACGGTAGGTTCATCTATTAGATGATTTTTAACTGCAACGAAACCGATGGTTTCATATGCTTCGCCCAATGCTTTGACGAATTGAGCCTTTTTCTCAGCATCTCCGTGAATAAAGTCTGAAAGATCTACGCTGGGAATTCCCATTTCATGTAAACTCATGATGTTATATTTTTCTTTGGTTCAAATGTATTAAATCACGACTATTCAATGGTAATGATTTGGATTGCTTTTGCGGTATTTCCGCAGGCATCAGTGCATGACCATTCTCTTCTAATTTGATTTTTAAATGTTGTCTCGGTCATGGTAACCTCAAAGTTTTGACCGCTATTGTCCCTTGAACTTAATTGTGCCGCAGGGGGAGGAGTATCAGTCTGTCTGATGGTTATGTTTTTTGGGACACCATATAATATGGGCTCCATTTTATCTGTCAGTGAGATGTATTGTTCTGCCTTTGCCTCGTTTTTACAAGCATCGGTGTATTTGTAAGTTCTGACGAGTGTACCAAGACACCCTCCTGAAAAGATTTGATCATTGAAGGTCATTTTCACCTCACCACATGTGGAGGTGGCTTCTGGAACTTGGATTTCAGATATCGCGTCCACCTCACACGAAAATTGTTTAGGGTAGTTGGCAATGATTATCTGGCTATAAACCATTGTGGAACACAAGAATAGACAAATTGTGAGGATGGGTTTCATGACGAAATCTAATGGGGTTGCAGCAGCAATGGCCAATTTAGCAATTTTTTTCAAGTGTATAAAGAGAAATCGGAGAAATCAACAGGTTTTGAACAAAACGCAATGTTGTTAAACAATATTTCTGATGTTATAACGCACATTTTTAAGGCTATTGGTTTGAAAAATAAAGTGGTATTGTTTAAGAAGTTGTGTTTGTTAAAGAATGTTGTTTAGATTTTTTTTAAAAAGATTAAACAAAAGCGAGGGAAAATTGCTTTACTCCTGTATTCATTACACACAATATTTTCTTATCACACATTATTAATCAAAAATCAAAACTATGATGAAAAAAATTTCTACGCTTCTAGTAGCTTTGACGGTAATGTTTCAAGTGAATGCTCAGACTGTTGTTGACATCATTGTCGGCAGCCCTGTTCACAACACTTTAGAAACCGCTGTCATAGAAGCTAATCTTGCAGGTGCCTTATCGGGCGCAGGTCCGTTTACGGTATTTGCTCCAACGGATGCAGCATTTGACGCTCTTCCAGCTGGAACATTAGACGCGTTGCTTGCTGACCCAAGCGGCCAACTTACAGACATTCTTTACTATCATGTGGTGGCAGCTAACGCTCCATCGTCATCATTGAGTGATGGTCAAACAATTACTACTTTGCTTGGTCAAGATGTAACTGTTACTATCAACGGTGGCGTGATGATCAACAACGCAATGGTAACTGTGGCTGATATTACAGCTAGCAACGGCGTTGTACACGTTATTGACGCTGTATTGTTGCCACCTGCAATTGTTACTTCTTCTATTTGGGATATCGTTGTTGATAGCCCTGTTCACCAAACTTTAGAAGCCGCTGTGAATGCCGCGGAACTAGCTAGTGTTCTTGACGGTGCGGGTACATTTACATTGTTTGCTCCAACAGACGCAGCATTTGCGGCGCTTCCTGCTGGAACGGTTGATGCTTTGTTAGTTGACCCAACAGGTACTTTGGCGGATATCCTATTATATCATGTAGTTGGATCTGTAGCAATGTCAGGTGATTTGTCAAATGGCCAAGTAATTACAACTGCTCTAGGTCAAGACATTACCGTAACTATCGACAACGGTCAAGTATTTATCAATGATGCATTGGTAACAGTGGCAGACATTGAAGCAACAAATGGCGTTGTACACGTAATTGACGCTGTTCTTCTTCCAGAATTACCAACAAATAATATTTGGGATATCGTTTCAAATAGCGATGTTCACAATACACTTCAAGCAGCTATTGAAGCAGCAGGTTTAGTTGAAACACTTCAGTCTGCAGGTCCTTATACACTATTTGCTCCAACAGATGCAGCATTCGCGGCTCTTCCTGCTGGTTTGATCGATGCATTACTTGCAGATCCAACAGGAGATTTGACTCAAATTCTTTTCTATCACGTATTGAATGGCGTTGCTTTGTCTACTGATCTTTCAGATGGTCAAATAGTAACTACACTTCAAGGTCAAACAGTAACTGTTACGTTCTCTAACGGTAACGTATTTATTAATGACGCACAAGTTATCGCTGCGGATCTTCTAGCTGACAACGGTGTTGTTCACGTAATTGACGCAGTGTTGGTTCCTTCACTCGAAGAAACTACAACTGTTTTCGATATCATTTCTGGTAGCGAAGTTCACAATACATTACAAGCGGCTCTTGAAGCTGCTGGATTGGATGCTGATCTTTCAACTGCTGGTCCTTTTACTGTATTTGCTCCAACTGATGCAGCATTCGCAGCACTTCCTGCTGGTCTAGTTGCTGAACTACTTGCAGACCCAACAGGAGAGTTGACAAACATTCTTTTGTACCACGTATTGAGCGGTGCAGTTACTTCTGATCTTTTGTCAGAAGGTACTTACACTACTTTGAATGGCTCTGATGTAACTATCACATTTGATGGTCCTAACGTTTTGGTAAATGGTAACCAAGTTATTATCGCTGATTTGATCGCTGATAATGGCGTTGTTCACGTAATCGATGTAGTTCTTCTTCCAGGTTCTGGTAATCCAGCTACAGTTGTTGATATCATTGTAAACAGTGATGTTCACAACACACTTGAGGCAGCGGTTATCGCGGCTGATCTTGCAGGTACACTTTCTACTGATGGTCCGTTTACAGTTTTCGCTCCAACTGATGCTGCATTCGCTGCACTTCCAGCAGGTTTGCTTGATGCATTGCTTGCAGATCCAACAGGTGAGTTGACTAATATTCTTCTTTACCACGTAGTAGGCGGTACTGCTTTGTCAACAGATCTTTCTGATGGTCAAACGATCACTACTTTGAATGGTCAAGATGTTACAATTACTCTCAATGCTGGAAACGTATTTGTAAATGATGCTCAAGTTATCATTGCAGATTTGATCGCAGATAACGGTGTTGTTCACGTAATTGATGCGGTACTTGTACCTGCAGCATTACCAGCTACCGTTTATGATATCATTGTAGCGAGCGACGTTCACAACACATTAGAACTTGCTATCAACACTGCAGGTTTAGATGGAGCTCTTCAAGAAGAAGGTCCTTTCACAGTATTTGCACCAACAGATGCAGCTTTCGCTGCAATTCCATTAGCTACAATCACTGCATTGTTGGCTGATATCCCTGCTTTGACAGATGCGTTGTTGTACCATGTTGTAGCTGGTCAATCTCTTTCTACAGATTTGAGCAATGGTCAGTCTATCGAGACGTTGAATACACAAAACGTTACAATCACAATTTCTGGTACTGATGTATTTGTAAACGATGCACAAGTTATCGTAGCAGATTTGTTGGCTCAGAATGGTGTTGTTCACGTAATCGACGCGGTGATCTTCGGTCCTGACAACGTTACTGAGAATACAATCCTTTCAACATCTGTATATCCAAACCCAGCTTCTGAGGTATTGAATATTACTTTAAGTAATGCTTCTTCAAAAACTATCTTTGAGATTGTAGACCTATCAGGTGCTATCGCTCAACGTGGTACTTTGAACACGCTTACAAATTCAGTTGATATCAAAGGTCTTTCTGCAGGTGCTTATGCACTTCGTGTGATCGACGGAGATTCAACTAGCATCACAACTTTTATAAAGAAATAATTTTAAAAGTTGGTTTACAATGAACCATTTTTTAAGTGAAACGGTTTAATTTGTAATCTTATTTATGACAACTTATTTGGAGCTGGTGCTTCAAGATTATCAATAGTTGTAAAGAGTTAGTAGTGATGAGGAAGTCCCTCGGTGTACTCTTGGAGTCCCGGGGGATTTCTTTTTTTAGGAAAATAAAGGCAAAAAAAAAGCCGCTGACGTTTCAGCAGCTCTTCGACATGAAGACAAGATAACCTTATTAACCAATTAACTAAAACGAATACCATTGATACTCTCGAGTTGCTCGAGATTTATCTTCAAACCGCAGTTTGTGTATAGAATTTCCTGATCCTTTTCTTTTTTAAGAATTTGAACGGCTGCCCATATTTCTTTTAGCATTCCGTTTTCGTAGAATTTGATGGCGCTTTGTGTGTTCATTTCTTTGCTTTTTTGATGATACAAAGTAGCACCATGGTTTTGAAGGTATTATTTCCAGTGTATTACTAAAAAAGTCATTATATATTAAGAAATTGATTAGTAAATTGGTCCCATGCTTTTGAAATCCAAAGATGCCACTTCTGTTAGTGCGATAGCTTATGATAAGCTATTGGCTGCTGGATGGTTTCGTGGAGCGCGATTCATGAATAAGCCCGATTATATCTGTGTGGAAAGCGGATTATTCTCGCCGGTGCACATTCGATTAAATCTCTTGGAGCATCAAGTAAGAAAGTCGCATGCTAAAATCAAACGGAAAGTCGAATCCCGTTTTGACGTCATCGTTGGACCAGCAAGTCTTTGTCCTGAAGCTGAGTTCTTGTATTTCCAGCAAAAGACCGTTTTTCAAGCATTCATCTACCCACGACTCGAAGACGCGATGTACATTGTTAATAGTCCTTTCGGTTATCAAACTTATTCAGTTAAGGTATTTGATGGTGATCGTCTCATTGCTATTAGCTATTTTGATGTGGGTAAGAACTCCGTGGCAAGCTTGCTAGGACTATATGATCAAGAATATCATAAGTATAGCCTGGGGACTTATACCATGCTCAAAGAATTGGATTGGAGCAGTCTGAACGATATCGAATTTTATTATCCAGGCTATGTGCTGGATGATTTGAAAGTGTTTGGATACAAACTCGAACTTGGTAGTTACGAATTTAAAGATACTCGAGGTCGATGGATGCCTCTGTCTAATTACCGAAGAGAGACAAGTAAATCCGTACAATTCATATCACACTTTGATCGATTAGTAGAATGGCTTGCTGAACGAGGCATGCAAGGCAAGACCAGGATTTATCCGCTGCACTATGCATACAATCCGTCCATTGATCAAGCACAATTTTACAAGTATCCCATCTACCATGAAATTGTAATAAATGGCGAGCGACATGCTGCATCATATGATCCTCTAAAAGGTACATATGTGTGGTCACAGATCGTAAAGTCACCGCTTCATTCTCGATTACTTTCAGGTTTGGAATTGAGCCATGATCTTCGTTATGGCAAACAGTATGAAATGCATCTACTAGAAACGGTGCGTGAAATTCATCTTCCCGTCGAAATGATTGATACTCCTCAGATGTCTAATGTTACCCCAACAGGGCAATGGTCTGATCCCATCACGTCATTCAAAATGAAAGCATCGCTCAAGTGATTCAATAGCGAAGGGGATATCAAACAGTAATCAATTCTCCAGCCTACATTCTTCGTGCGTGAATTAAATCTCGCGCTCCACCAGCTATATTTTACGGTGTCAGGATAGAGATGTCTAAAGCTATCTACAAATCCAGCTTTAATAAAATTTGATAGCCCATCAATTTCTGCTTGCGTGTAGCCTGCAGACTTATTGTAATTCGATTTTGGGTTGGCAAGGTCTATTGGTTGATGTGCAACGTTGAGATCTCCCATAAAAAGTACGGGCTTCTTTTTTTCCAACCCCTTTAAGTAAGCCAACATGTCTTTGTCCCATTGTTGGCGGTATTCTAATCGTGCTAATTCACTTCCACTATTTGGAACGTAGCAATTCACAACGAATAGCTTTTCTAGTTCTATAGTAATTGTTCTGCCTTCATTATCATGCTCAGCAATGCCAATTCCATTTGACACGCTCAATACGTTTTTTCTTGAAAGAATAGCTGTTCCACTATAGCCAGGGCGTTCCGCGCTGTGTGCATAAAGCTCATAACCCTGAACGCCGCTCAATGCCTCTTTTACCTGTTCAACATTTGCTTTTGTTTCTTGAAATCCTATGATATCTGGATTCATCTCTTGGATTGAATCATACAAGCCTTTTTTCACTGTGGCTCTAATTCCGTTGACGTTGAAAGATATGATCTTCATATTTATTGCTGGGCAAATACTTTTTTTAGAATTTCGGTAACGCGTGCTGCAGGGTCTTTTCTTATTTTCTTTTCTTCCTTCGAAACATACAAGAATAAACCATCGAGAGCTTTTTGAGTGATGTATGCAGTGAGGTCCGTATTCACAGGCTCTTTACCAGTAAAGGTTGTAGTAGCATTGTAGCCTTTGGTGATCGGCTCCCAATAAGCAGTAGCGTTTACTTCTTTGATTTTCGCCTCAATAATAGGAGTGAAGCGACTGATTAATGCTTGTTGGGTATTACTCTTCAGATAAGTGGTAGCAGCAATCGAATCTCCTTTGAGAATATTGATTCCATCTTGAACGGTCATTCCTTTAATAGCATCAATAAATATCACTGTAGCCTCAGCAGCAGCTTTTTCCGCTGCTCTATTGATGCTCGTTTCAAATTGGGAAACCTGACTACTAAAGCCATTATTCAATGCCCAGGTACGCGCTCTTTCGGCTTCACTAGGAAAAGGAATTCTAATCTCAGGATTTTTTAAGAAGCCATCCGTTTTTGATGTAAAACTTACTGCTTGCTTTGCTCCAATCTCAAGGGCTTCTTTGAGACCTTTTGTGATTTCTTCATTGCTCAACTGAGATGGTTTAGAAATAGGGTTAGGAACTTTTCCTAATACTCCCTTGAGATTTTGTGCGTCGCATGACATCAATGCGAGGCTGAGAAAAACAAATAGTATTTTTTTCATAGTTACATGTTTCTTCGGTATTGTCCACCGACTTTAAAGAGTGAATCTGTGAGTTGCCCCAATGAACAATATTTGGTAGCTTCCATCAACTCTACAAACATGTTGCCGTTTTGAACTGCAGCTTGTTGAATTGCTTTAATTGCTTTTGATGATTTATCCTCATTGCAATCATGCAAGTTCTTAAGCATGTTAATTTGGTATTCTTTCTCTTCTGTGGTTGCTCGAATAACTTCTTTTGGGAGAATAGTAGGCGAGCCCTTTGAAGAAAGAAATGTATTTACGCCGATAATTGGATAATCACCGTTATGTTTCAATGTTTCGTAGTAAAGAGATTCTTCTTGAATTTTACTGCGTTGGTACATGGTTTCCATTGCACCTAGCACACCGCCTCTTTCAGTGATGCGATCAAATTCAGACAATACCGCTTCTTCTACCAAGTTGGTTAACTCTTCAATGATAAAACTACCTTGAATTGGATTTTCATTTTTAGATAGTCCTAATTCCTTGTTGATGATCAACTGAATGGCCATTGCTCTTCTTACGCTTTCCTCTGTAGGAGTCGTGATTGCTTCGTCATATGCATTGGTGTGAAGCGAATTACAGTTATCATAAATCGCATACAATGCTTGAAGCGTTGTACGAATATCATTGAAATCAATTTCTTGCGCATGCAATGAACGTCCACTTGTTTGGATGTGGTATTTCAACATTTGCGCACGGGCATTGCCTTTATACTTTTTAGCAATAGCTTTTGCCCAAATTCTGCGAGCCACGCGGCCTATTACTGCATACTCAGGATCTACACCGTTAGAAAAGAAGAAGCTTAGGTTAGGACCAAAATCGTTGATATCCATCCCACGGCTCAAATAGTATTCTACATAAGTGAATCCATTTGCCAGGGTGAAAGCCAATTGTGTAATTGGGTTAGCTCCAGCCTCAGCGATGTGATAACCACTGATTGAAACTGAGTAGAAGTTTCTTACTTTTTCTTTGATAAAATACTCTTGTACATCGCCCATAAGACGAAGTGCAAACTCCGTTGAGAAGATGCAAGTATTTTGTGCTTGATCTTCTTTCAAAATATCAGCTTGTACTGTTCCTCTCACTTGAGAAAGAGTACTTGCTTTAATACTATTGTAAACTTTAGATTCAAGTACTTCATCTCCAGTAATGCCAAGGAGCATTAGCCCAAGACCGTCGTTTCCTTCAGGAAGATCGCCTTGATAGCGAGGACGGGTTAATCCACGATCTTCCCATTTCGCCTTTAGTTTGGATTCTACCAAAGATTCAAGTCCATTTTCTTTGATATACTTCTCACATTGTTGATCTACTGCAGCATTCATAAAGAAGCCGAGTAACATCGGAGCAGGTCCATTTATAGTCATGCTTACAGAAGTCTTCGGATCAGAAAGATCAAAACCACTGTATAGTTTTTTTGCATCATCCAAACAACAGATAGACACACCACTGTTTCCTACTTTTCCGTAAATGTCTGGACGATAAGCAGGGTCATTTCCATAAAGTGTTACAGAATCGAAAGCTGTGCTTAAGCGTTTCGCTGGCATTGCCAAGCTCACATAGTGGAATCGACGGTTGGTTCTTTCTGGACCGCCTTCGCCAGCGAACATTCTCGTTGGGTCTTCACCCTCGCGCTTGAAAGGATAGATACCTGCAGTGTATGGGAATTCTCCTGGAACATTTTCCTGTAATACCCAACCTAATACATCACCCCACGATTGATACTTCGGTAATGATACCTTCGGAATCATCGAGTGGGAGAGACTTTCAGAGTGTGTTTGAATTTTAATTTCTTTATCTCTAACCAAAAACTTGTACTCTGCATCAGAGTATAACTTCTTTTTGGCTTGCCAAGTTTGAATGATTTCCCAATTGTGTGGATCAAGATCTAATTTGATGCGATCAAAAGAAGCTTGAACAATTTTCAAAGAAATCTCCAGCTCTTCTTTTCTGTCTGCTTTTGCTACGGAGATCTCTGCTTCCAATTCCTCAACTGCTCCATGCAGTCGATAGATTTTTTCAGCTACCGTTTTTTGATTATTCACCCAAGCATCGTAAGCGCGATTGTTCTCAGATATTTCGCTGAGGTAACGCGTACGGTGAGGAGGGATGATGTAGATTTTTTCACTCATCTCTTTCGTGATGGTGAAATGTGATTTCAACCCTGAAGGTTTTTTCTCTTCAATTTTATCCATGAGCTTCTTATATAGCTCGTTGGTGCCAGGGTCATTGAATTGCGATGCGATCGTTCCCACTACTGGAAGACTATCATCTTCTGCATCCCATAGATTATGATTGCGCTTGTATTGTTTTCTTACATCGCGCAAAGCATCTAACGCTCCACGTTTGTCAAATTTATTTATAGCTACTACATCTGCGAAATCGAGCATGTCGATTTTCTCTAACTGAGTGGCCGCACCAAATTCTGGAGTCATGATGTACAACGCAACATCGCTGTGATCCATAATTTCTGTATCGCTCTGTCCAATACCAGACGTTTCGAGAATGATCAAGTCAAACTTTGCTGCTTTCAATATTGCAACTGCTTCAGCGACGTGCTTGCTAAGTGCTAGGTTTGATTGTCGTGTGGCGAGTGAGCGCATATACACTCTGCTATCCTTGATCGAGTTCATGCGAATTCTATCACCGAGCAATGCACCACCCGTTTTTTTCTTTGATGGATCGACGCTGATCAATCCAATATTTTTTTCTGGAAAATCTAGTAAGAATCGACGCACTAATTCATCGACCATCGATGACTTACCAGCACCGCCTGTGCCGGTGATACCGAGAACAGGAGTTTTAGATTTTTCAGCAAGCTCTCTGACTTTTGTGAGTTCTTCTTGATGCGCATCTGGGAAATTCTCAGCAGCGGAAATCAAGCGTGCGATTGAAGTATGGTCAGATACAGAAAGGTGACCTACTTCGCCGTTAAGCGTTTGTCCTGTAGAGAAGTCAGATTTTTCTACCAAATCATTGATCATCCCTTGCAATCCCATGGAACGTCCATCATCCGGATGATAGATACGAGTAACGCCATAACCTTGCAATTCGCTGATTTCTTCAGGGAGAATAGTGCCACCACCACCTCCGAATATCTTGATATGTGAAGCACCTTTTTGCTTAAGCAAATCGTGCATGTATTTAAAGTATTCAACGTGACCACCTTGGTAGCTCGTCATTGCAATTGCTTGTGCATCTTCTTGAATCGCACAATCGACCACTTCTTCTGCTGATCTATCGTGACCGAGGTGGATGACTTCACAACCTGTGCTTTGAATGATTCGACGCATGATGTTGATAGCAGCATCGTGACCATCGAAAAGAGATGCAGCCGTAACGACACGCACCTTATTTTTTGGGGTATACGGAGTTTGTACTTGCATGATTATTTATTGAATCACTAGTGGTCAAAGGTATGTAACCTCGGCCAAATTGGAAAGTTCTTATTTCACCATTTTGGTGAGCACAGTGGCAGAGATCACAGCGCATACAACGTGCATCACATTGAGACACACCGCTGTAGAAATATCAATCCCTGGAATCATGAATGGGTTGATAAATGAGAGAAAAAGAAGCAACAGGGCGAATGTCCAGTAGACCCAGTTTGGGTTTCGTGTATAACGCATCAAAAGTGCGTAAAGTAGAGCTCCTAATATCAATGGGGTTACAGTAGCATAAATAATGTCTGAGGGGCCTATTGACTTCGGAGCATTCTCAGGAGTATAACTCAAATCCGCGATGAGCCATCCTTTAGACGTCATTAGAAAAAAGAGTAACAAGTTGATAGCTAGTGCCAATGAAATGGATACAAGGGTGGCTTTGATAATTGACTTGCTACGTAGACTCATTTGGCTATATTAAAAAAAAAACCCGAGCATTGCTCGGGTTTTTTAAGTTTTATTATCTCGGTTGGAATTTCTCTTCCATCGCCTTTTGCAAAGCGTCCTGATCGTTCATAACATCCCATCCGAAGGTGCTAATCATCCATGCTGATAGCAGGATCATGATTATGCCAAAGATCAATCCGATGATGGTACAAATTTTACCTGCCTTGAGATTGGATAAACTTCCAGCAGTGTACTTTCCAGGGTTCTCTTTATATGCGTTTGTAGCTTTAGAATGAAGCACAAGATTGACAATACCAATAAGGAAAGAAGGTAGGCCAAAAAAGAAACAGCATAAAGGGATAGAGGCGATTCCAAGAATCAATACTGTGGTTGATTGAGGTATTTTCTCTGTAGGGATTTGAACGTCGAGGTTTTCCATTTGATTATTTAGTTTGTAAATGCATAGATAAGTAAAAGCTCTTTTTTTTCTCTCATTAAGTTATAAAAGGTCTGGAAAGTAAATAATAGGTTCCTAATAAAGTTGACCGATATATATCTTATAGATGTAGTTCCCTGTAATGAGTACAATATTCAGAATAAATAAAATCGTAAGTATTCTAGCTCCGTGTTTGAAATCAAATTTTGAATGTAAAACAAGGAGTAAAATCATTATCAATGTAGTCGCACCTGCCGGATGGAAGGCGATACTTTGAGCCACATCTCCTTCGAGTAGTTTGATAACAGACCGCTGCATGCCACAACCTGGACAGTCAATTCCGGTCATGGCTTTGAAAGGACATGTTAGCAAATGATTACCAAGCCATTCAACCGCTTCGAAATAAGTATTCATATGTGTTAGCCGAATATTAGGGGCGCGCCTTTATTCATTCATTAAACCTTAACAAATGGTTCATTTTAAACGAACACATCTCTGATTGATTTGCAGACGTAAATGTAAACATAAGAATATTTTGACGGATCAATTTGGGATATTAGAACAAGAGCTTGCTCACTTCACGCGATCAATTGGGCATCCAGCGCGTGTTGCAGTTTTATTGGCTATTGCTAAACAAGGCAATGAGATAGAGGGAGAGGTCATTGATGTTCCCCCGCTTTCTAAGGCAACAGTTATCCAACATTTACGAGAATTAAAGAGAGCTGGATTGGTCAACGGTAGAATTTTCGGTACTAAGTCAAAATATTGGGTGGACAAAGAGAATTTTGAAAAATTCAAAACGGCATTTGCTGCTTTCGAAAAGCAAATGAATGATTCCTTGGAAACAACAGGGTAACACGGCTTAACATTTAAGTAAAGTCATTGTAATACAATTATAACTTTTACCTAATAGCAACCTTCAATTGTGCCTATTACTTCGCGGTCATTAATTAACCGAGATAAATAATAAAGCAACAATGAAAAAACTGCTACAATCATTTTTAATTGCAGCCCTATCCTTTGGGGCTATCTCTGCAAATGCTGCAGACATTGTCATTTCTGACAATGGTTCAGGTACAGGCTCTGTCACTTGGACAAATGATAACACTTACTTTTTGGATGGATTTGTTTTCGTAAATAGCGGACAAACTCTTACCATTCAAGCTGGAACAGTTATTAAAGGTCAACCAGGCACCGGTGCTGATGCATCAGCGCTTGTAGTGGCTAGAGGTGGACGCATCCTTGCACAAGGAACTGCTGAAGCACCAATTATTTTTACTTTCGAAGGAGATCCTTTAGATGGATCTATTCCTTATTCTACCAACGGTCAGTGGGGTGGTCTTATCATTCTTGGAAATGCTACATTAAATTCATCTCCAGGTGAAACACAAATCGAGGGTATTCCCCAGACAGAACCAAGAGGTATTTATGGTGGATCTAATGATACAGATGACTCAGGTATTTTAACTTATGTTTCTATTCGTCACGGCGGTACTGATATCGGAGCAGGTAATGAAATCAATGGTCTTACCCTTGGTGGCGTTGGTTCGGCAACTATCATTGAGCACGTTGAAGTTTTTTCTAATGCTGACGATGGAATAGAATTCTTCGGTGGTACTGCTAATGTAAAATGGGCAACTGTAGCATTCAGCGGTGACGACTCATTTGACTACGATGAAGGATGGAGAGGTAACGGACAATTCTGGTTTACTGTTCAAGATCCAGCTGACTTAGCTACGGGTGACCGTGGTGGTGAGCACGATGGTGGAACTGATCCAGAAGACGGTATGCCATATGCTATTCCTACTATTTATAATGCCACTTATATCGGACAGGGAGTTGGTGCTGGTAACAGAGCAGTAACTATTCGTGATAATGCTGGTGGAAGATATTATAACTCTGTGTTCGCTAACTGGGCACGTGGTATCGATATCGAAAACCTTGCGAGCGGTCAAGATTCATATGAGCGCTTCGTAGAAGGTACTTTGTTATTCTCTGGAAACGTATTCCAAGATGTAGTATCTGATGGCGATCTTTGCGGTGGTCAGAATGCTAGTGCTTCAGACATTTTCAAGATTACAAC
>JAIXWP010000068.1 GCA_027491215.1 Flavobacteriales bacterium
ATCACCACTTTACCACTGTCCGGTGTAATCTTTGAGTCCGCCACAATGATGTATTGAATCTTGGAGCAAGTTATCATGCCCTTTTTCAAATCATATTTTGCGCGCGTAGACAAGAAGTTCAACGAATCTTGACCTGCTGCTACACTGAAAAAATTACTTCTTTGCTTTTCCTCTGATGTATCAATCACCAGATCTTCTTGTGCTTTGCGCGATGAGCTCAAATCCATTTCGTCTTTATCCATAAACCATGTGAATTGGTCCATGAAGCAAACGTATTGGTTCGTTGGGAATTCAATTTTTGTCTCTCCACTATTACTTTTAAATAAACCTTGTCGTTTATCAAAGTCCACATTAGCATTTACATTGTCTGTTTTAAATGCAAGTCCACCGACATCTTCACTCATTCCTTTCAACTGAAAGGAACTAGTGTCAGCTAGGATTTTTCGGCGAGCATATGAAAAATCTTCTGAACTCAACTTTGCACCACTGAATTTCATTTCACCTTCACCACGCATACCTGCAGGTTTTAAGTGAAGTGTTCCTTCGAGTGTTGCTTCATTTTCGAAGAAATCAATAGGGGTTTTCAAGCTAGAAATATCCAGTCTATCTTTAGTGGGATAAAACGCAAGCTGCGTGGTGTCGCAAGAGGCTTTTGGCACTTCCACTTTGGATATTTGCTCTCGATTCGAGAACTTTCGTGTTCGTCCCAATGTGGAGTCGGGGAGGAAAGTGAATTCATCAGAGGACGAAGTAGAGGTGAGGTAATTCAAATCACCACCACCTTTTAATCCTGAGTAATCCAATTTCAAATCTGCAATTACCTTAGCCTTACCTCCATAAGCAGGAAGGCCACTATCTCCCGTGCCTTTTTTAAATCCAAGAGAATAGTCATCCATTAATACTAATGGTTCTTCAATATCGGGGAATATTCCACTGGAAACGAGAGTACCATTAAATTTCAAATCTTTTTTGGTAAAGTTGTCGAGCGAGTCGATGGTGAACGGTTGAACTTGATAGTAGAATTTTTCACGAGTATAAACTCCTTTCTGAACGGCCTTGTCATCCCAATAGACGTATGATAATTTTGTACAAGTAAAAATGGGATATTGCGGATAGGCATAACTATGATATCCTCCTTTGTTAGTGGGACTATCCACGCGAATTTCACCTGCAATGTCACGAAGCACGGACTTCAATCTTCGCTTATTATAGTTGCCATAAATATCTTGCCCACTTGTTTCATCCTCCACATAGATTCTACAGCTATCTACCTTAATCAAATCAAGTTTAAAGTTTTCATATGTGAATTCATACTCCGATCCAATAAACTCAAAATTTCCTGCAAATACGCGTCCTCCAAATGTGAAGTTTCTGTCTTTGCGCAAAAGTACTTCTCCATTTCTAGGATAAATATTTACACGCTGTGAATCGGATAATTGGAAGGTTTCAATTCCTTTTAATAGCAAATCGTAATTTAATAGACTCAAATTTGCATTACTACCATCAGGCACTTCACTGTTGAATTGAATAACATCATAGTCTTTTTTACCGATGTTATTTTCGATGTAGTAATAAAGTTTGGGGCGAACCTTAACTGTTCGTGTGTTAAGGTCATATTGCACAAAACCTTTATTGTTCAAGTCGATCAAAGTGATGTGCCATTGTTCCTCTGACATGTTGTGGAACTTCGCAAGATTATAAGAAGAAAATTCTTCTACTTTATTGGTCTTGGTGTAATCTTTAATTTGTGACAATGGGTGATTATAAGAAATACCCATCATGGTATCATATCGTTTCTTCTTGAAATATGCGTTGGACTCAAATGCCGCATAGTGCTGAGAACTTCCTTGTAGTGATCCCATTTTAATTTGTGGATCATCAATATTCCAATAAATCGCTTCAAAGTACATATCAACATTGTGATAGGTATTTTGGAATGGAGATTTAGACACCCCCTCCTCTGAACGAAGTAGTACGAGTTGCCTGGTTTTTTTATCGAATGAAAGATTTAAGTCGGGGTGTGTGATACTGTCTTCTTTGATATAAAAAGTTACGGCCACGTGACCACTCACGATTCGCTCCGGCTTAATGTCAAATTCGAGTGCTCGAACGACAAGGAATTTTTTAGAGTCTTTGTAAAAAGTTAGAAGTGCTGGTTCATCGACTGTTCCAGATCCAGCGAGCTTTGTTCCTGCCAAGGTAAAACCCCCATCGAAATCCACTTTGTCAACGATGTTTTGAATTTGGAGACGCTTGTAATAGGATTCAAACTTTGGATAAGTGGCATTATCCGCAGATTTATCTGCAAGAATTTTCTCAGTAATCTGTCCAATCAAAGGCTTATCGAAAAACTCATTGTAGAAGGTGACTGAATCAATTACGAAAGTGGCACCTTTAATACGAATGTTGTAGTCATTTACTTGCGCATATGTTTTATTTGGATCAAATCCAGCGCGCTGCCATGTTACTTTACCATCATTGCCAATAAAGCGCTCTAGAGTAGGATAGTAGGAGCCTTTTGTACTATATATAACGCTGCTGTCACCTTTTGAATAGCATTTCAAATCGAGTGCTGGGAAATCGATGTGGGGAATAGAATCAAATACAAATTGATATCCAGGGCTGCTGGATTGCCATTTTACTGCTTCGCTTTTGTAGAAAGTTCTTTCGGTAAAAAGTCCCGCAGATGTTTCGATGAATTCAGGAACGAATTTTTTAACTTTCTTTTCTGCCATCATTTTACCAAGAACGGTCTGCCATTGGATAAAATCAGCATTTGTTTTTCCAGACTTTGGAAATGCAATCAACGCGATTACATATGTTTCCATGTCGGGATAAACTTTGTTTTTGTTTTTCAAGAAAGTATCAAAAGTTTCATAGATCATTTCTTGTTGTTGAGCAGAAAATGCAGGAACATCTACCCAAATTGGAGCAAATTCCTTTTCAATAAACTCTTTTCCTGCCCCTTTCTTAACATCATTGAAGAGTTCTGTGAGCTCTTCAAGAAACTTTTCGGGTTCATGAGTGAACTTATCAATTCTTTGAGCAAAACTTTGAGTAGACTGCCCTAAAATGAACAATAACAATAAATTACGTAAGTATTTATTCATGATTTTTTCCTTCCGTTAAAACTTTGTCAACGACATTCACAATGTTATAGTGTGCGGTGAATCAATGACTTCGACCTAGCAAAAAGTTACCCACAAATTGTGATGAAATTCTCTTTGGGAGTTATTATCTAATTTCGTTGAAATAAATATGATAATTATGTTGGTGTAATTTGTACACTTTCCTTTATTTGCGGACGAGTTAAGTAATATTATGATCAAATATTTAAAAACTGAGCCTTGGCTCATCATTGAAGAAGGGTTCGAGCCAAAACATCATCGTAGTTCTGAAAGTATTTTCAGTCTTGGTAATGGTACCTTCGGGCAACGAGCGAATCATGAAGAAAAATACAGTGGCCCTACACTACAGGGCTCATACGTAGCGGGAGTATATTATCCCGATAAAACAAGAGTGGGTTGGTGGAAAAATGGATACCCAGAATATTTTGCGAAAGTGCTCAACAGCACCAATTGGATAGGAATAGATATCACCATTGATGGTGAAGAACTAGATCTAGCTAAAGTGGAAGTAAGTGATTTTCGTCGTGTTCTAAACATGAAGGAAGGCACGCTCACACGAACTTTCGTAGCCCAACTTAATCAACCACTTTTGGGTAATAGAGATGGAGGTGAAGCCAAAATGATTAAGGTCGAGGTCGTGCGTTTTTGTTCGATGGACGATTATGAAACCGCAGCAATCAATTACTCGATCACTCCTCTTAACTTCTCTGGTGACATTTCATTTACACCATACCTCGATGGTGATGTGAAAAATCATGACTCGAATTATGATGAAAAGTTCTGGACAGAAGTTTCTAAATCTGCAGGGGAAGGGGAAGGTGTTCTGGTCACGCGCACAAAGAAAACAGAGTTCGAATTGGCAGTTGCAATGCAGTGTTCATTGAGTAATGCTCATTGGACTAAATCTACTGAATATTCAAAAGTTTCTTCGAGTGCAACAGTGAAGGTGGATAGAAATACTACTGTTGTCTTTCATAAATATGTTGGTATTGTTAGTTCTTTGAACTACAACGCTGCAAAGTGTGCAGAAGCAGCGGTGATTGCAGCGAAGCGCGCAAAAGCAAAAGGATTTGACTCGATGCTAGCTGCTCATATAGAAAAATGGGATAGGATTTGGGAGCTTGCAGACATTCGCATCGATGGAGATGCTGAAGCACAACAAGGTATTCGCTTTAATATTTTCCACCTGAATCAAACGTACACAGGAGAAGATGCACGATTGAATATCGGTCCGAAAGGATTTACTGGAGAGAAATACGGCGGCTCTACCTATTGGGATACCGAAGCATATTGCATTCCGTTTTATATGGCTACGAAAGATCAAAAAGTTGCTCGTCAACTTTTAGTTTATCGATATAATCAGCTAGGTAAAGCAATTGAGAATGCAGAAAAATTAGGCTTCACAAATGGTGCTGCTCTGTATCCAATGGTAACAATGAATGGAGAGGAGTGTC
>JAIXWP010000005.1 GCA_027491215.1 Flavobacteriales bacterium
CCTGGCTTTTCTGCTTGAATTTCTTTGGTTTTTTCTTGCTTCAAAAAGAATCATGTAATCGCAGATAGCACAATTGCCGCAATAGCAATCGGCACCATTTTTTTTCGCTTATTGTTGGGAGTTGTCATAACACGAAGATAGAGACAAATGGTAAATGACAAGTGACAATTGACAAATGACAAATGACAAATGACAAATTACAAATGACAAGAGACAAATGATCTCGGCTTTGCCGAGAACAAATGACAAGTGACAAGTGACAAATTTAGTGACTAGAGAGGTAGTAATGCGAATGTAAATGAGCGAGGGCAGCCCAAGTTGGAAACAGGAGCGATAGCGACTACCCGTCACGAGCGCAGCGAGTACCCGTCAGCGAAGCTACCCGACACCGAAGGTACGCGTCACGAGCGCAGCGAGTTCAGGCGGTGCATGACGAGGGTGTGTGGGAGACTTATGGCTGAAATAGCCATGAAAAGAGCAGCGTAGATGAAGTCTAGCGATAGCTCAGTTTGTTGAGAGAAAAGTATTAACCCGATGCAAAAAATAATTGTCGCCATCACATATGGAAGCGATAATTTAAGCACCGCGCTCATTGATATATTGAGCGAATCTTTGATCAGAACCAAAGATGGCCAGCTATGAATGATGAAATAATAGATTCCAAAACCCTGTATTAAAGGCAGCAATTGGCTAACTCCTACAAGAGCCACTCTTACCAGCAATCGCAAAAGATGCGGCCTCTTTGCGCCTTGAAGAACATAGAGTGCCCAGACAAAGAAGGAAATAAATCCAGCGTTGTTGGACCATGAAAAGTTTATTGACGTCAAATCAACTCCGAGCATATGCTCTAGAATCATTGACACTTCTGTTGCATGAAAGAATAAATAGGTACTCAATAAGAGGACTCCATAGATGATTTGATGGAAGATTCCTTTGTGCTTTGTGAGTTGAAGATCTAATTCTCCAAAATGAAAAGCAGAGTAAATGATAAAAAAAAGAAGAATAAAAAAAGAACTCCAGAACCAAAGTGCTACTATCAATAAGGTAATGGCAACATAGCCAATGATTATTTTCGTCAGACTTGATTGTGGAAATTGATGTCTTATCAAATGCGCGTCTAGGGCGCCATGCGTGAGGCCTGGGAAAATGAAGCCCGCAATAATTATAGACTGAGAAAGAAACTGTCCACTTGGGATAAAATAATGAATACAAAGCATTACTAGCAAAGCTAGAATTGCAATCCATTCATAAGATTTTATAGATGTATTCAAAGTGGTGATGTAAAAAAAAAGGGTACTCAGTTTTCACTGAATACCCTTCAACAACTTTATGCCTCTTTGCGAGAAAGAGCATAAATCACTAATCCAAATCCAATTTTATTGATGGCATCACCGATGTTGTAAACGATGTCCATTGCGTGAGAAGCTGCTGCTGGATCTGCAACGATTTGCATTCCAAACAGACCACCCTTTGTTCCAAGGATGTAACCTAGAGGATAGATAGCCCATCCTACAAGAACGAACCAACCCAAAACTTTCACTGCAGAATTAACCGCAGGGCTGCTTGTGCTAGCAAGGCTTTTCACTTCACCGAACCATACTAGGTAAACGATGTAGAAGTATGCAAGGCCGCTGATCGCTCCCCATACCCAGCTTTGTGTTTCCATTGGGTAAATAGCTTCACCAACATAACCGGTGATAAGCATTACCAATGAAGCAAAGATTAACTTCCAAAGAAGGGTGATCTTCGCACCTGCTTTCTTTGTGATAAGATAAAACTCCACACACATCAATGGCACAGTAAGAATCCAGTCTACATATCTAAAGAATGTAGGTGAATCTCCTGTTTCGAGATTGTAGCCGCGCATGTAATAGTAGTGCACTGCTGCGATGAATGTGATAAGACCTGAAACCAATACAGAAGTTCTCCATTTAGGACTTGTATTGCTCAATTCAAAGAAAAAGAAAACGGCAGCAGCCATCATGGCCATCGTACCGATAAAGAATGTAAATGCAACGTAATTATTCGCTGCCACTTCCATGTGTTCCATAGTTGTTGATTTTAATGGTTTGTTAAAGTTGACCATAATACAACTACTAGCTCCTTACAAAGTTCTTTCGAACTGAACACAACCTCTTTATTTTCAGTCATTTAAAATTAGGCCCAGCATAACTCTCCCCATCCCCGAATGTTCATTCGGGAATTCAACTTTCTTCACATAAAAAATTTAGAACTTTACAAAACAAATACTTAACAAAATTTAACGTCCATGAAAAACAGTGAAAAAGAGTAGTGAAAAAAGGTCAGGAAAAAACAGCAAGGGACAAATGATCTCGGCTTTGCCGAGAACAAGGGACAAATGACAAGAGACAAGGGACAAATGACAAATGACAAGAGACAAATTAGTGACTAACTACTAGTGACTAGTGAAATAGGGGTTAAAATACCCTAGTGTAGCGTGATAGAGCGGTATAGGTTTGCTCAAACAAAACCCCTAATACTATGAGAACATTACTTATTTCTTTTGCTTGCATGCTTGCAACCAACCTTAGTGCTCAATCCAATATCGATTGGAGTAATCTCCTTAAAGAACTATTAAAGAATGAACACCATCGAAATGTCCAGAATCTTATTTTAGAAGGTGGGCACAAACTTACTACATCGGAATTTCAAGGAGATGTGGAAAAAAGAACCTATCAATCTAAATCCAATGTAAGTGAAGTTCCAATTGAAGAGATTTCTTATAAAACTAAAGGTAAAACAGTTGATTCATTTAGCATAACAACTAGTAATGCTACTGTAATTCATAAGATAAAAAAAGAATTGGAACCATCCGTCATCTCCGAACAAAAATTCGACTCATCCCTTGATAAGGGAAACTATTTTCAATATAAAATGACATCAGAAAAAAAATGTCCAAATGATCTAGAGAAAAAATTAATAATAACTGTCATATGCACAGAGTATTCAAAAAACAACCGATTGTATTTTGATATGGAAGTAACTATTAGTTCATGTTCCTAATAAAAACATAAGCATCATGAAACAATCAATAAGCTTTCTAATTCTGACTTTTACCACTTCAATTCTTTTTGCACAAGGCAGAGAATTTAAATTTCGTGTTAATATTCCTAGTAACAGCGCTATCTATAAAGAGGTCACTATTCCTAATGGGGAAAACATCCCATTGAAAGTAAATGACGTTGTTACTCGCGAAAAGAAATATACCATTGATGGCACTGAGTATACCTCAACACTATATGATACCATCAATACACCAACAACAATAACAGCAATTAAAAAAACAACAACCACTGGAAATCTGCCTGGTAAAGCAAACATTTATCTTGATAAAGATGACCCTTCAAAAATCAGAATTAATTACTTTCTTGGAGATGCCTATGATCGTGAAGGGAAATATTTTATCAAACTTAAGAATAGAGAAAGTATGAAATTCACTTTTATAACCGGTGAAATTGGTGCGTTAACTATTCCATTCAAGATAAGACCAGGAATTACAAATGAAATTAAAAGTCTTGATGCATTTATTCAAAGCGATGTAAACTTGAATACATATATCGGAATTTCTAGAGGATACATAAGATATTGGCATAGGAGCGGAATGGATACACAAATTGATCGCATTTCAGGGAGTTGTGGGCTTATCCTAGGTTTCCCATCACTGAAACTTCATGCTACATCATCAAGCCTCGA
>JAIXWP010000113.1 GCA_027491215.1 Flavobacteriales bacterium
CTGTTGTTCGATTTCGTCGCTATTGTGCAACACTAAACGATAGCCATATCCGAGGCCAAGGCCAATCAAATTGGCGATCTTATACTCAAACCCAATGGTCGGTTCGTAGATAAAGGCTTGCTTTTCGAAAATGCGCTCGCCACCACTATTCCCGTCCGGATCCAAGTAAAGCTTGCCTACTCCAGCCTGTGCAGTGACCATTGCTTCCCAAGGATATTTTCGAAAAAAACTATACTCCACAAATGGACCAAGGAATCGAAATGTGACCCGCGCTTTCTCGACATTTCCGTTTCTTTCTATTTCTTGAAAAAAATCGGAATGCAGCCAACTGTAGCCCAGTCCCAAGCTCAAGGTCGGACCAAATGACACCCCGGCCTTTACACCACCGATTTGAGCGCTTTTACCTGTGACAAATGAATTTCTGAAATCGAGTTTGAGAACAGGAAATGGCTTGTTGCGAAAAACTTGCTTCAATGAATCCGAAAGATTCACTGATTGACCATTTACATAAGCTGTAAAGACGGCACATACAAGGAACAACAATATTCTTCGCAACATACCGCGAAGTTAATTCGAATTGAATGAAGTGATAGAAAGGAAATTTGAGAAAATTTACCAAGACTATTCGTCTTCATCCTTGGGCTGTTCCAATGTAATCCTGCCAATAATTTTGAACTCTGTTCTTCGATTGCGTTGACGGTTAGCTTCATTATCGCTGCCGTCCTTATTTTCATTTGAGACAAGGGGCATAGACTCTCCGTAGCCCTTTGCTGCCAAGCGCTTGCTGTCAATGCCATTAGATGTTAGATATTTCACTACCGATTCTGCGCGCTGCTGAGAAAGCTTGCGGTTATAATCATCACTCCCGATGTTGTCGGTATGCGATCCGATTTCAATTTTCAAATCCGGATTCTCCAATAGCACTTTCATCAATGATTCATCAATGCTTTGCTTCGCTGTTGGAGTGAGATTATAGGAGTTAAACTCATACTCGATATTTTCAATGACAAACGACCCATCCATCACAGGACTCAACCCCATACCTCGTTTCAAGTTCACCGACTCTTTAATTCCCATGGTAGAAATGGAAACGTCATTATTCAAAAAACCATCTTTAGTGACCTCAAAACGATATTCTTTATCCGGCTCGAGAGAGGTCATGAATTTTCCATCTGCATCCGTTTTAAGCGTGCGCATCAATACTTCTTGACCATCTTCTTTTATGTAAACTAATACCGTTGCGTCTGCTAGTTTGCCTTTACCAGCGCTGTTCTTCAAGTCATCTGTTCGGCCACTCAAGTAGTCTTGTTCATCTGCCTGCCAGGCCGTTCCTTCCACATTGATGATGAGAGGATCCAACTCAAAAAATTCATAGATGTCATCACAACAAGTTTCATGTAAAATCTGTTCACCTCCTTTTCGATTAGAAACCAGAAATCCGCTATCGCCTGTCGACTTGAGGACATAGTAGATATCATCTACACTTGAGTTAATCGGAGCTCCGACATTGATGGATGGCAACCATTTTTTCATCTCACCTCGCGCCACATATATATCGAATCCACCTAGACCAGATCTACCATCAGTGCTGTAATAGAGCTTCTTTTCAGTTTCGTGATAAAACGGCGACATTTCATCTCGAGGCGTGTTGACACCTCTCCCAAGATTTCTTGGTGATGAATAAGAGTCTTTCTTTTGATCGTAACGAGTAAACCAGATGTCATCACCTCCCACTCCTTCAGGTCTATCTGAAACGAAGTATATGACCTCTCTTCCTGTCTTTGCTTCAAGCCCCACTGTTGGTTGAGATGATGAGTAGCCTTGCATATTAACAACATCACTCAAACGAACTGGCTCTTTCCAAATGTTGCCTGCTTTTTTACAAACCCATAATTCACATATCACTTCAAGCTTCCAATCTTCTGAACATCGCGTAAAGTAGAAACGATTTCCATCTAGCGAAAACGAGCCACTAACCGTGTGCATCTCATCGGAATTGACTGGTATATCGAGCTCTCCCTTTGTTACCCATTGTCCCTTTTCCTTTGATGCTAAAAATAATTTTCTCTTTGGACGTGGTTCATCGAGTGAATAAGATTTCAATTCATCCTCTTGCAATGATCCAAAAATGATATCGCCATTCTCAAGTGGAAGAGGTGCAAATTCGATGTGTGCTTTATTTACTCCTTTACCGAGATTTCCAATAGCAATATCTAGTGGAGCAGCGAGTAACATCATTGCTGAATCACAACCGAGAAATTCACTTGTTACTTGCTTCTTTAAATCTCGATCGATGGTTTTTTTGGATAATGTGAGATAGCGCTCAAAATCCTTCTTTGCTTGCTTATAGTCACCAAGCATTTTCTCCATTCTTCCTTTATGATAGAGCGCTACTTCATACTCTGGCTTTGTTGATTCAAAGGCTACTTGATAATGATCGCGAGCATAAGTATAGTCGCGAATGGATTCTTCCAATTCTGCAAGATGATACATCATCTTCATATCACGTGGACGCTTCAAAATATATGCGCGATAATAATTTACTGCTGTGTACTTATCGTTTAGGCGCTCTGCATTTTTTCCAAAATTCTTAAGCATTCCAGACTTCAATTGACTGATATCTCGCTCTTGCGCTGACAGCACTAACGAAAAGAACAAACTCAATATGAATAGTAGTGCTCTCAAATTAGAATCGATCACAAGGAATTTGAACGGCGCTCGCTGCAGAGCTCAAGGAGTTATAAATCAAAGAAACTTCAAACGCGCCACGCTTGTCGTTTGCTAACTGTAATGTAGAAAATGTGACGTCATAACTCGCTCCTACTTGAAAATGCTTTAGGTCCACACCAATCATTGGAGCAAACGCATCACTATTTCTTTCAATACCAGAGCGCACTGCAACACCGCCCCAAATGCGTTTTATATTCAAATCATTTGGTTGCATGTTCATGCCCAGTTGCATAGTACCTACCACTTCCTGGGCCTTTGAAAGAGTCATGACAAGCAGCGAAGGTCGAATAGACCATGTCTTTGTGACATTGAAATCATAGTCCATATGAACGACAAAGCGTGGCTTCAATCCATCTCCATTTTTGAAAAAAGAATCATCTGGACTATTGACGTGAAACACAGATGTGCCAATAGTAAACGGACCTCTATTTGTTCTTCTTTTATAAAGAGCACCAATATTCAGATCAAAGTACATAGAGCTTAATTCAAGCGCCGTTTCACCATTTGGCAACGTTGGATTGAATTGTCCAATCTCTCTGCTGTATTGCTCGGGATAGGTCACATCTCTTGTAGAAAAAGTTTTGGTTCCCAAACCAAATTGAATGCCAGCACTAATCGTGTTTTTAATATCAATGTGCTTAATACTCGTCGATAGTAAAACTCTATTTTCTACCAGTTGAATGCCGCCACTTTTATCTGAAACTAAAATGATTCCAGCAGAGATGTTATTAGGTAAAAAATATAATTGTTGATCATACGATGCAGCAAAAGTATTTACTGGATCACCCAAAGTTTTCCATTGTGTTCTATAAATATTTGCTATTCTAAAATCTGAGTCCATAACACCAGTTAGCGCAGGATTCAGCGTGAGAGGACTCATGTTAAACATTGAGAAATGCACATCCTGTGCAACACTCAAAATGGAACATTGCAAAAAAAGAAAAATCACAAATATGTTCTTTTTCTTTACCACAGATAATTTCTCAGTGTTAAGTATTGATCAACCATTCGATTGTATTGCCCCGTTGTAAATCGGCACGTACACTCGTGTTGATAGTAGCTCATAAAATTATCAGTAGGAGGAACATACCAATCTCCGTTGGAGTCTTGTGTAATCGGCCCGGAGTAATTGCATAAATCTTCATCAATTGCATTCCCATTTTCGTCAGGATCGGCATTGGTATCACAAACTAAATCCCCTGTTGTTTCGCAGTTTGTTCCATCCGCTAGTTCATTTCCAAACTCAGTTTCAAATGTGTGGTAGAGGCCAAAAAAATGTCCCATCTCATGAGAAAACACATCTGAAAAATCATTCATGTTGAATTTATCAATCACTATGATATCTATGCCTCCTGGAAAATATGCGTACCCCTGCACAGCCCCTTCATCGGTCTGAAGAGTATCTACCAAATAAACATTGATAGTATTGGGCTCATAATAGATGCTCGTCATCTGAACTTCCTCGTTGTAAGCAGTAGTCACTGTTAAACTATCGAAGCGATCATCTTCCATTATTTGAGACTTACAAACTTGAAACTGAAATCCACAAGGACGAAAATCGTTGTTCAATTTTTCCATTGCGTCATCGATTTCTGCTTGATCGACATTCTGAATTCCCAAAGAATTAACAGCAATATGCATGGAAATTTGAAAGGTTTTATTCACCTTATTAATTTGAGCACATTGATCTGTGGGCAACGGAACCTGCACTGCAGCTCGCTTTTGCTCTAGGCCAAAAGGAAATACTGTTCCACATTTATGAATTTTATTTTGTCCAAATAAAACTGCTGTAATGAGAAGTAAATTCTGTAAGAAAAATATTTTTAACAGTATCCTCATTACGCAATTATACATTTTTTTTTGATTAGAATTAAATTATCTCTTTATTTACATTTAAGATTGATCTCCATTTGACTTGAAATACAAACTACTCATATTCACCTTATTTGCTTTGTTTTCATATAAGGCAATGGATGCACAAATAAGCGCGAGTACAACTTCAGGTTGCGCTCCACTTACTGGAGTTTTATTTTCAAATTCATATACAAATCCAACGAATATTAATTGGGATTTTGATGATGGTGCGAGCTCTAATTTAGCATCACCTTCTCATACGTTTGCTTTGGCAGGAACATACAACGTTGTTTTTACTGCAACGGTCAATGGCAGTCCTGTTACGGACAACATCACGGTAAATGTGTACAATAATCCTGTAGCAAATTTTCAGCTCACTGGACAAGATAATGGCTGCGCAGGACTTCAGGTAACCTTCAACGACAACTCAACTGGTGGAAGCGGGTCTAATATTATTGATTGGCAGTGGGCCTTCGGGGATGGTGGAGTAAATAACACTTCTGAAAATCCCACCTACACCTATAACGTTGCTGGTATTTTCGATGTTGCTTTAATCATTACAGACGCAAATGGTTGTGTTGGATCAACAACCCAAAGTGATATTGTTACTATTTCTGCGCTGCCCACTGTCACTATTACCTCCTCTCCTTCTCCACCTTCTTCGTGTGAACCGCCTCTCGTCGTGGATTTCAATAGCACTGCAACGTCTGGCTCTCCGCTTGGCGATAACCTGACATATGCATGGAATTTTGATAATGGACAAACTTCTAATCTTGCTAACCCTCCATCCACAACTTACAATAATACAGGAACCTATGAAGTTACTTTAGTTGTTACAGATGACAACGAATGTAGCTCCACGTTTATTCGCATAGTGGGAGTATCAGAGCCATTAGCTAGCTTCTCGATTCTGGGTGGCGAAAATGATACTGTTTGCAGTGAAGTTTTTTTCGTAAATGAATCCACGGGAACAAATCCACAGTTTGATTATGGTGATGGAGAACAAGATGATGAACTTAGTCATGTTTATGAAGAAGAAGGTTGGTATAACATCACACTGACAGTCAATAACGGCCCTTGTATAGCTGACACTACCATCACAGTTTTTGTACAAATACCTACAGTGGAAGTTATTCTTCCTACAGACACGATTTGTACTTTCCCTGTTGACATCACAGCTTCTGCTACATCCCCCTATGATATTCTAACGTATGAGTGGATATCACCTAATGGGAATACATACAACACGCCTACTTTTACAGAAGAACTCACATATTTTGAGACGGAGTACTACATCAACTATCTTCAATCTCCTCCTTTCAATCTCACTATCACCACCACAGACGGCTGCATTGGAACAGGACAAAATACTGTTGTACTTTTTAAACCAAACGCATTATTCTTTCCTTTCGATGATGAAGGATGTGCGCCATTAGCTACCACATTCGAAGATTTCAGCACATCATCCCACACTGACATAACTGAATGGTCATGGAATTTTGGCGATGGTAGCACTGCCATTACAAACACAACAGACGCTAGTGTTTCACACACCTATCAACTAGAAGGAATATATAACCCATTCCTAATTGTTGTCACTGAAAATGGCTGTAGAGACACCTCCTGGGTGCATGAAGTTTTCGTTGGAACACCTCCAAACGCATCTTTCACACTTTCGTCAAATGAAGTTTGTATTGGAGAAGAAATATCATTGACAGACACTACCCCATTAAGTGATAATGTAGATACTTGGAATTTTTCTGGAGATGAAAATCTTCTCATTTCCTGTCAAGACGAATCTACAGCTTCTGTAAGTTTTGATCAAGTAACAGGAGCAACAGAAATTACGATGACAGTAGGCTACAGAGGTTGCTATACTAACACTACGCAAAACATTACGGTCAATGGACCAACAGGAAAACTAAAATACGCTTGCAGTTGCGACACGCCATTTGACTATCCATTTGAAATAGAAGCCAGTGATGCTACATCATGGGATCTAAACTTTGGAGACGGTCAGTCGGCAATGAATACCACTGCAACAAATATTTCTCATACCTATGCGGAAACTGGAAATTATTGGGCAGTTCTCACACTGTATAATAGCGCAGCATCTTGTCCACCCTATATTGATAGTGTTGAAATAAAAGTGCGAGACCTTCAAGTCGAATTCTCAATACCTGATTCATTATGTGCCGGTGTTCCATTCGTATTTAACACGCTAGGATCACAAGATGTGGCTGCGACAGAAGATATTTGCTATAATAGTTTTGTTTGGTATTTTGGTGGGAATAATCGACCCAAAGCTCACAATGGAGAGTATTCATTTACCTATACAGAAGGTGGAAGTTTTGATCTAGAACTTTGGGGTGAAGACATAAATGGGTGTGTTGACTCTGCATCAAAAACAATTCAAGTTTTTGAAATTGAAGCAGGAATTGATTGGAGCGCACCCGATAATTGTCTACCACTCGAAGCATCATTTCAATCGACCTCCACAAGTGATTTACCCATCACGAATTATACTTGGACCAACAACATGGTTGGAGTTTTTGGATCTACTGCAAATGTCAATTACACCTTTGCCACCGCTAACTTTATTGGCAATAGCGCACAACCCTACGAAGTCATTTTAGATGTGAGCAATGCGATAGGATGTACCTCTTCAGATACCATCGAAATTCAACCCAACGTGCCGAATGCCAACTTTCAAAACATCACTTCGAATAATATTTGTGCTGGAGGAAGTGTGACGTTTGATCCCACTTTAACTGCAACTGGCAACGGTTTTTCTTGGACTACAAGCAATGGTTTAACATCCTCAGTTTATAATCCGGTATTTACATTCGAAGATCCCGGTCAATATAGTATTACCCTTCAAGTAACCAATGGCGCAGGATGTACAAACACTTCCACACAAATCAACTATGTAAATGTTCAAGCATTTCCACAAGCAGGATTTGAATCATCCATTCCAGATGGTGAAGTACTCTGCTATCCTGTTCAAATTACATTCACTGATACATCTATTGTCAATCCTTTTGGATCACGTATTTGGAATTTAGGAAATGGATCTCCATCAGTTGGAACCATTTCAATCGGTGCGAATTATAATACTCCTGGAGACTACACGATTACTTTGATTGAACTCACTACAGCAGGTTGCGCGGACACTGCGTCTTTAACCATATCAGTAGAAGGGCCTGTGGGAGATTTCACACTCTCTCCAGGTATTATTTGCAGAGGTGATGCCATCAACCTAGCGATCACTGATACCGCTGATGTGGCATCGTGGGGATGGGATTTCGGCGATGGAACAAATGAAGGATCTGTTTTCACCCTTTCACATGAATATACTTTTGACTTCAATCCTCCAAGCGGTCAAACGCTAGTTTCTCTCGTATTATGGAACCAAGACTCTATTTGCAGTGCAGTAATAACAGAAGAAGTTGACTTCATAATCACCGCTGCAGACTTCCTTCGAAATGACGAACTAGCTCCTGCAGATACCATGCACTGTGTGGGAATTCCTGACACTTTCACTAACACGAGTTCAAGTAATGCAGATATCTTTAATTGGAATTTTGGAAATGGGCAAACGTTTGTCGGAGCAACTCCACCAGTGATCAATTTTACCGCTGGAACTTATGATGTAACACTTGCAGTGCAAACACTTCCAGAAGGTTGTGTGGACACTATCTCTAAAACAATGATCATACATCCTCTTCCAAATGCCGTTGCAAACAGTGGTCAAATTTGCCTAGGAGAAAATTTTCAATTAGAAGCAAGTGGGGGAGAAATTTATAGCTGGACACCTAGTTCAATTTTGAATAATGATGCTATTCCAAATCCGATTGCATTTCCCGAGATTACCACTGAATTTACGGTAACGGTAACAGACACTAACCAATGTGTAAATACTGCCAGCTCTATCGTTCAGGTATTTGAACCGTTGGTGCCACAAGATGAGATTTACACTATCATCATTGGCGAAGTAGTACAAATCAACATTGACGCGGGTCCTGGCTATTCTTATGAATGGACTCCTGACATTTGGCTTGCATGTAATGATTGTCCTGAGCAAACCTTCCAACCATTGCAAGACACAACATATTATGTGACCATCACAGATGCGCTCGGATGTTTTGAAGTTGAATCGCGATATGACTTTATAGTTCTCCCCCTCTCTTCTGTTGATGTTCCTGATGTATTTACTCCGAATGGAGATGGTATTAATGACATCATTTATGTGCGTGGCTGGGGTATAGAGGATCTCATTTCTTTTCAGATCTACAATCGCTGGGGTGAACTTGTATTTGAATCAAAAGATGCTGATCTTGGTTGGAATGGCAATTACAAAGGCGAACCACAACAGGCCGACACATACGCCTATGTAATCTTAGCGAAAGCATATATCTATGAAACGCCTATTCGCAAAGAAGGGTTTATCAATATCATTCGCTAGAATGATCGTTCGGTTTTTGGTCAATTTCAATTCCCTTCAGCATGTGTCCGAGAATAGGCATACACTTATCCAAACAAGAAGGATAATATGCGCCGTGTTGAAGTGAATTGGAACGCGAATGAGCTCCCCACCAAAACTCTGCTATTGCCAAAGGTTTCATTTTATTCTGAAATGCATATTGCAAAAGCTTTGGTGCTGCGCATTCTCCAGCTCCTCCAGGAGGATTACCATTCGGATTGTGCTTGAATATTTCACGCAAAGATTTCTCTTCGCCGTATTGATTCAAAAAAGAATAGCTATCGTAAAGTTGAATTTGCATCGACCATGAATGCTGCTTTCTTTCTTCTTTCAAAACTTCAATTGCTTCGCGATTACCGATTGGATCAACCTCTTGTAATGCTTTAATTCGATTGCTGTATTCGGTGAGCAAAGGCATTCCAAGATTGATGAAGCTGTTTTCTGTCAAGCTATCAAATACGGGCGGAACAAAATGTGCATGATGATTTCCGCCTGCAAGCTTGCCGCTGAACCCTGCTAAATATCCCACTTGTCCTTTTGCGGTTTGAACCACGAGCACTCCAAACATTTTTCCAACCATTACCCCGTCCTTGCCTTCGTCCAAACCAAAGTTATGATCCCACTCCTGCTGTGATGTAATATAATGCTGGAGATCCTCTGCTGCTTTCACGGCCAAGGGGTGCGGAACGTAATCAAAGGGATAAGTAAATTTCGAAGGTATTTCTACCTGTCCACTCAACTCTTCGAACGGTATAAAACAACGATCACTCAATTCGATCTAGTGTTTCTTTTTAATTGGAATCCATATTTCCTCTTCAGAGGTGCTGTCATTCATTTTATACTTTGCACCCATGAGAGCAAAATGAGGCCTCAAATCCACATCAAAGTCCGATGATGGTATCCACGACTGAAAAATGAACGAATACGCCTTAAAAGCCTCGCTAGGGGGTCCAACAAAAGTAAAGACAACATAATCACCCGATGGAATTGAAAGTCTTTCAAATTCGTCAGGATGATCAGCAGTTAGGTCTACTTCTACTGCCGCCCATTTTTTAAACTCTTTAGTTGGGTTGAACGCCTCAAAAAAACTCAAGTCATCATATTCCTCTACTGAGAACAGATCCGAACTTAATACACCAGTTATTTCTGCTCGACGAGGCATAAGCTTTTGCCACAGTTGTGGAATTCTTTGATTGCTCATGCTGAAACGATCAGAAAATCCGACCAAGTGTTTCTCGGCGATTGTTTCGAAACGAAAATTCATTGGATAAAATTAAAGCAAAAAAAATCCCCTCGATTTATTCGAGGGGACTTCTATATTTTTTTCTAGAAAAAAATCTTAGTGACCGTGCTCACCTGTCTTCAATGGAACAACTTGAGGAACGAAGTCTTCTTCGTGCTCTGGGTTGCTGTAATCATAAGCCCAACGGTGAACCTCTGGGATAGCTCCAGGCCAGTTTCCGTGAACGTGCTTAACAGGAGTTGTCCATTCCAATGTATTTGATCCCCATGGATTCTGAACAGAAACCTGTCCGTAGAAAATGCTGTGGAAGAAATTGAACAAGAATAGAATTTGAGCTGCTCCTCCAACAATTGCAAACGTTGAGATGATAGGATTCAAGTCCATTACCCAATCCAAGAATTCGAATTCTGAATAGCTATAGTAACGACGCGGAGCTCCTGCCATACCCACAAAGTGCATTGGGAAGAATACGCCATAACCGCAGATCAATGTCAACCAGAAGTGAGCGTAACCCAATTTAGTGTTCATCATTCTACCAAACATCTTTGGGAACCAGTGATAAACACCTGCCAACATTCCAAAGATCGCTGACATACCCATTACAATGTGGAAGTGAGCAACTACGAAGTAGGTGTCGTGTACGTTTACGTCCAATGCCGAGTCAGCAAGGATGATACCCGTCAAACCACCAGTTACGAATGTTGATACAAGACCGATTGAGAACAACATTGCTGGAGTAAAGCGGATGTTACCTTGCCACAGAGTAGTAATGTAATTGAAGGCCTTAACAGCTGATGGAATTGCAATCAATAGTGTTGTGAATACGAATACTGATCCAATGAATGGGTTCATACCAGTTACATACATGTGGTGCCCCCACACGATGAATGATAAGAAACCTATTGCAAGGATAGAACCGACCATTGCTTTGTAACCGAAGATTGGCTTACGAGCATTAGTAGAAATTACTTCAGAACTAATTCCTAATGCTGGGAGAAGTACGATATATACCTCTGGGTGACCTAGGAACCAGAATAAGTGTTGATACAATAGTGGTGAACCACCAGTTACGTCAAGTGCTTGACCCTCGATAAAAATATCTGAAAGGTAAAACGCTGTACCGAAACCACGGTCCATCAAAAGAAGAACTACTGCAGAAACCAATACTGGGAATGACAATACACCAAGGATTGCAGTCACCAAAAGTGCCCACATTGTCAATGGCATACGAGTCATTTTCATTCCTTTTGTACGAAGGTTAACGATGGTAACGATGTAGTTCAAACCTCCCAAAAGAGAAGATGCTACGAACAATACCATTGACAATAACCAAAGTGTCATACCAGTACCAGAACCAGGCATTGCTTGTGGAAGAGCTGATAGCGGAGGATAAACTGTCCATCCACCTGATGCAGCACCACCTTCTACGAATAGAGAAGCTACCATGATAATACTAGATGCCAAGAAGAACCAGAATGACAACATATTCAAGAAACCAGATGCCATATCTCTTGCTCCAATTTGAAGTGGAATAAGAAGGTTCGCGAATGTTCCTGAAAGTCCTCCTGTTAATACGAAGAATACCATGATAGTACCGTGAATGGTAACCATCGCTAGATATGCATTACCGTTAAGAACTCCGTCTGGCGCCCATTTGTCACCAAGGAAGAAATTCAAAATACCAAAGCTTTCTCCTGGCCATCCCAATTGGAGACGGAAGAAGATTGATAACATCACCGCGATAATACCCATGAAGATCGCAGTTATCAAAAACTGCTTAGAGATCATCTTGTGGTCTTGCGAGAAGATGTACTTTGAAACGAAACTCTCTTCATGGTGGTGAGCATGACCGTGACTGTCATGACCATGAGCGTGGTTGTGTTCTGCTGTTGCTCCCATTTCTTTAACCTCTTTAATATTATTTATTTTCTGCTACAACTTTGTTGTTCGGCACTACAATCGTTGTCACTGTAGTACTATCTGTAGTAGGGGATGATTCTTCTTTTTCAGCAGGTGCCACATAGGTCTTCTGCTTTTCAAGCCATGCAATGTAATCCTTCTCATCTTCAACAATCACCTTAATCTTCATGTTGTAGTGAGAAACACCGCATACTTTGTTACACAACAAAATGTAGTCGAACTCATCATTACCAAGCTTATTTCTCATCTCAGCGGTAGTGATAGTAGGAGTCATTTTGAAACGTGTAGGAACACCTGGCACAGTATTCATTTGCGCTCTGAAGTGAGGCATATAAGCACTGTGAATAACGTCTTGTGAACGGAAGATGAACTCAACTTCTTTTCCAACTGGAACGTGCATTTCTGTGTTGATGATTTTATCATCAGCACCTGCTTCCCATTCACTCAAACCAGTAGTTGGATTCTTTGTTTCGTTCAAATCTAAAATTCTTTGTTTGTCACGAGACAAGCGATAAAGCTTTTCTTGTTGACTTTCCAAATAGCTATCTGGCCAAATTGGAAGCTTTGCATTTGCTTCGATTTCTTTTTTCAAAGATTCGATTTGCTCATCGATAGCATCTACTTTCTCCTGAATGTTTTCACGAGTCACCATACCTAGTGGGTTGGTGCTTGGATCGATTAAGTTATAGGTTGCAGATCCAAATGTTTTGTTGTCACCTGGGTAACGAACAATCCAACCGAATTGCTTAGAATAAACTTCGATTTGAATAGCATCTGCGCTAGCAGGACCTGTCATATTGTTCCAGGTAATCAAACCATAAACAATGATGAAAGCCATAGTAACACCTGGAACTAAAGTCCAGATCATTTCCAAACGATTATCGTGAGCGAAGAAGCGAGCCTTTCTATCCTTTCTGAAATAATACTTGTATGAGAAGTAGAATAAAAGGAAGTTCACGATGAAGAAAACGATAGTGATCATCCAAATGTTTATCGACATCAGGCTATCAACTTGTGCTCCGTGCACAGAAGCTGCCTCAGGCAAATAGTCACCGTATGCTGAATACAAATAGATTACCCCGGCGAAGAACAAGAACATCCAAACCAACATAAGGTTTGCTTGAAGCTTGTTGTCTGCAGGAGAGATGTCCTCTTCACGGGTCTTGCGCATTGACCTCGTCAATTCATAAACTTTGGTCAATTGAGCAATCGCAATGATTGCTAGAACGCCGACCAAGAGTATCAAAAGTTTCATGTCGTTATCTTTTTTTCTCTAACTTAATTTCTATTCTAACTTCTTAAATGCTGTGATGTTCACTCTCATCTAAGAATGGATGCTTAGCAGGAACGAGTCTTGCTTTGCTCAATGTACCTAGGACTGTGAGAATGAATAACCCAAGGAATCCTACGAACATTCCAGCTTCGAACCATCCAACAAAAGTTGTGTGATGACCTTCGCCGAAGCCCCACTCCAAGTGACCATGAATGGTGCCTGGAACTACAGCCATATAAAGATCCGCGAAGTGACCGATGAAGATGATAACACCTACACGAGTCAAGTATTTGAAATTACGCTTAGCGTCGCGAGCCATCAAAGCATAGAATGGAACTGCAAAGTTGACGAAGAACACTGCCCACATTCCGCCCATATAGTGATCGTAACGTTCTTTGAAGTAAGTTACCTCTTCAGGAATATCAGAGTACCAAATCAACATGTATTGACAGAACCAGAGATAGCTCCATAGCATTGATACCGCAAACATCCATTTTCCTAAGTCATGAATGTGAGAGTCATTGACTGTAGATAGATATCCTCTTCCCTTCAACCAAATAACTAAAAGTGTAGCAAAAATCATAGTGCTCACCCACATACCAGAGAACACATACCATCCATACATTGTAGAGAACCAGTGAACGTCGATTGACATCAACCAATCCCACGCAAGTGTAGAGCTGAATACTGCGAAGAATACCAAGAATACAGCACTCTTCTTATAGAAACGGTAGTGAATTTCTGTACCACCCACTTCGTCTTCCTGAAGTGACCATTTGCGGAACAAACGAGCGAAGTATATGAATACTGCTCCATAAACCGCAACACGCAACCAGAAGAACCAAGCTGATAGATATGGTCTCTTACCAGCGATGATTTCATCGTAAGCTGGAGATTCAGGATTATAAACCTCGCTGTCCATCCAATGATAAAGATGGTGAACGTGGAATTGACCCATTAAGAGAACTACAACGATTACTCCAAGACCAATCGGAATATAGGAATACATCGCTTCGAAGATTCTCTTCAACTGAGCAGACCACGCTACTTCTGCTGCATATTGCAATGCATAGAAGAAAAGTGCTCCCAACGCTACCGCGAAGAAGAAGAATCCATTAATGAGAAGATTCGCCCACCAGTACTGGTGATGATCTGTTTTGTCTGCAAACCATCCTAGTGCAGCGGCTACCAAGCCGATCACCATCAACACGTATGCTGTGGTTTTCACTTTAGATGGTAATTCGAAATGCATCTTATTATCGTGTGCCATATCCTTTGGTCAAGCAGGTTTAGTAGGATTATTAATTCGTAGCTGTGCTATCAGACGCAGCAGGTGCTGCAGCCGCTAGTTTAAGCATACCGTTTTCATATTCTGGAGTAGAAACGCCTTGTTGTAGACATTTTACATACTCGATGACTTGCCAACGCTCAAGCTGATTCAACTGTGAAGCGTGCTGTCCCATCAAACCTTTACCATAAGTAATGGTATGATACATTTTTCCTTCTGGAAGATCCTTCAGCTTCGTTGCATAATCAGGAATACCTTCAATGAAACCATTCCTAGAAATTGCTCCGTCTCCGTGACCTTCTTTTCCGTGGCAGTGCATACACATTCTTGTGTAAATCAACTTACCTTTTTCTATGTTTTTCTCAGTAGCGAAAATTGGAGTCTTGATTTCTGTAGCCGCACGCTCATAATCCTCTGGGGTATTATTGAGTGGATAAGGCATTACAAATTGAGCAGTCAATGCACTTCCTGTGTATGGGATAGTTCCAGCAACTGGCTTTCTAGACAATACTGGAGTAACACCCGCAGCATCTTTCATTTGTTGAGTCCAATCCAAATGCTTGTTTGAACCATAATCAACGTATGCTTCTGGAGCAGGTGAACGATACATGTCTGGCATGTATTCAACACCCGCAGCATTTGGGTCAACTGTACAAGCAGCAAACAACATTGTTGTTGCCACTAACCCTGTTATAATATACAATGGACGATTCATCTCAGTAATCCTTAATGCTTAGTTCGTATACATCTGTAGCGCGAATCTTTGCTTCGATATCCGACGCTGACATACTTTCATTTTGTTCAGTAACAATCTCCATTACAAACTTATCATCTGTAGTTCTTGGATCTGGATTGCTAGCTGGCATTCCTGGTAATGTACCATTTCTCAACAAATATGTAATGGCCATTCCGTGTGCTCCGCAGAACACAGAGAATTCGAACATTACAGGAACAAACGCTGGAGCGTTTTCGATCCATGTGAAATTTGGCTTACCACCAATGTTCCAATCCCAGTCTGATACCATGAAGTACCATGTACCTAATGTTGCAAGCAACGTTCCTGTTGTCGCATACATGAATGATGCGATTGCAAGACGTGTGCGCTTCACTCCAATAACTGGATCTAATCCGTGTACAGGGAATGGAGAAAATACATCTTTTACGCGAATGCCTTGAGCTACAAGGGCTTTAGCGGCGTCCAAAAGCTTTTGGTCGTCGTCATACATCACGTGGAATACCTTATTTGCCATAGTCTTTAACTAAGGATTGAATAAAATTCTTAATGCTTTTTGTTGTCTTCTTTCTTGTAGCTTTCTCCTGAAACCTTCAAAATGGTCTTCAATTCGTTCAAAGCCAATACTGGGAAGTATCTCGCAAACAATAAGAACAATGTGAAGAAGATTCCAATAGTACCGATGAACATCCCGATATCGATTGTCGATGGGTGGAATTCACCCCAAGCTCCCGGAGTGTAGTCACGGTGAATAGAGGTAACGATGATTACGAAACGCTCGAACCACATACCGATATTCACGACAATTGAAAGAATGAATGTTGCTACCAAACTTGTTCTGATTTTCTTGAACCAGAATAGCTGTGGGCTGATTACGTTACATGTCATCATCATCCAATAAGACCAGCTATATGGACCAGAGAAACGGTTGATGAAGGCATATGATTCGTACTCTACACCGCTATACCAAGAAATGAAAAGCTCTGTCAAGTAAGCCACACCCACGATTGAACCGGTAACAATGATTACGATGTTCATGTACTCGATGTGCTTCATGTGGATGTAAGCTTCCAATCTCATGGTCTTACGCATGATCAAAAGAAGCGTCAATACCATTGCGAATCCAGAGAAGATCGCACCTGATACGAAGTATGGAGGGAAGATCGTTGCGTGCCATCCAGGAATAACGGATGTAGCAAAGTCCATCGATACAATTGAGTGTACAGAGAATACAAGTGGAGTAGCAATACCTGCAAGTACCAATGATACTTCTTCGAAACGTGTCCAGTGCTTAGCACGACCAGACCATCCGAAGCTTAGAATGCTGTAAAACTTCTTCCATCTTGGCTTCACCATTCTGTCGCGAATGGTTGCAAAGTCTGGAATCAAACCAATGTACCAGAATACCAATGATACAGAGAAGTATGTTGAGATCGCGAATACGTCCCACATCAATGCCGAGTTGAAGTTTGGCCAAAGTGATCCAAACTGGTTTGGCAATGGAAGTGTCCAATAAGCCAACCATACACGACCCATGTGGAATACAGGGAACAAGGCCGCCATGATTACAGCGAAGATGGTCATCGCTTCAGCACTGCGGTTGATCGCCATACGCCAACGTTGACGGAATAGTAGAAGTACCGCAGAAATCAAAGTACCTGCGTGACCGATACCTACCCACCATACGAAGTTGGTGATATCCCATGCCCATCCAACTGTTTTATTCAATCCCCAGCTACCGATACCGTTTGCCACCAAGTACATGATGTTTCCGATACCATATAGTGCAATGATAGCCGCGATTGTAATCGCTATCTTCCATTGCTTTGGAGCTTTACCTTCGATAGGACTCACGATATCATTCGTGATATCATGATAGGTCTTGTGACCTAGAATCAAAGGTTGTCTTATAGATGCTTCTTTAATCATGATCTCTTTGGTTTAGGCTTCGGTTTCAATGTTACGAACTTTAGTCATGTAGAAGACGTTTGGCTGAATACCAACCTCTTCTAGTGCATGGTATGAACGCACGTTCTGTGAACGCTTCGTGTTCAAAGAGTTTGCATCGTTCAAGTCACCAAATACGATTGCATTGGTTGGACAAGCCTCTGAACATGCTGTATCCATTGATCCGTCTGGAACTGGGATACCAGCAGTCTTAGCTGCAAGCTTGCCTTCTTGAATACGCTGCTGACACATGCTGCATTTCTCCATCACACCACGAGTACGAACTGTCACGTCTGGGTTCAATACCATACGTGTCATTTCACCTTGAGATGGGTTGATGTTTGAGAATCGCTCGTTCGTTACGTAGTTGAACCAATTGAAACGACGAACTTTATAAGGACAGTTATTTGCGCAATAACGTGTTCCGATACAACGGTTGTAAGCCATGTTGTTCAAGCCTTCATTGCTGTGAACTGTAGCAGCTACTGGACAAACCGTCTCACATGGAGCGTGGTTACAGTGCTGACACATCATTGGCATGTGAACTGTGCGTGGGTTCTCTGCTGCATTCTCCATATCACGGTATGCTGCAATTGTTCCCAATCCTTTCTGCTCACTTGTTTCTTCAACTGTTGCGAAATCAGAGCTGAAGTAACGGTCGATACGCAACCAGTGCATATCACGGTGCTTCAACACCTCTTCCTTACCTACTACCGGAACGTTGTTCTCAGTGTGACAAGCTGTGATACATGAACCACAACCTAGGCAAGAACTCAAGTCGATGGTCAATCCCCAACGGTGGCCTACGCCTTCTACTGGGTGATCTGCCCAAAGATCTATTTCGCTAGTTGGCTTCTTATCCAAAGCATTGATAGCTCCATCACCATTGATGTCTTCGTGCACTACTAATGCAGGAACCATATTGAATGATGCAGTACCTTTCTTCTTATCCTTTTCTGCAATGAAAGTCTTGAAAGTAGTTTCCTTAACTACAGAATCACGACCCATTACTGTGTTTTGCATTTGTGTTGTTGCCAAGAAGTATTCTTCGTTGGTGTTCTCAACAGTAGCAGTGTATGCAGCATAAACAGGAAGTCCGCCTACCATAGTCGCAAGACCGAAGACATTCTTACCAATTGCTACACGCTTATCTTCTACCATCAAATGCTCTCCATGCTGTCCTAATTGGAATGCAGCACTTCCGATTTCCTCATTTCCTGCTCCACGACCAAAACCTAGTGCGATACCGATAGTACCACGCTTCTGACCTGGCGCTGGGAATACAGGAAGAGTAACTTCTTTTCCATTTACTACCACTTTAGCTACACCTGCAGCGCTTTCTTGGCCCAACCAAATGTTGTAACCATTCGCTTCTGCATCAAGCGGTGACATAGTAATATAGTTGTCCCAGGTCACTTTAGTGATTGGGTCTGGTGTTTCTTGAAGGTATGGGTTGTTCGCTTGGTTACCATTACCAATAGTGATTTTCTCATACAAAGAAACTTCCCACTGACCACCTTTTACAGCCTTCACTGCTGTGATTGCATCATTCACATTGAATGCTACAGGAGCACCGATAGCAACTGGTGCTTCAGCCGCAGGAGCAGCTGGAGCTACATCTGCAGCAGCTGGCATTGTAACAGCAGCGCTAAATGTTCCATCATGAACAGCCATATTCCACTTGGAATCGGTCTTCATTTGGGCATTTGTATATGCACCGTTGTGAGTGGTTCTGATATAATCGTAGTAAGCAGCACCATTATCCGCCCAACGCAAGAATGATTCTTGAGCGTAGCGAGTGTTGTACAATGGGCTAATAGTTGGCTGAGACAAATCAACACGATTGTTCATTGGAGCGAAATCGTTCCAAGATTCCAAATAGTGATGGTCTGGAGCCATATAAGTACAACGGCTAGCTGTTTCATCAGCATACCCATTGAAACAAACAGATGCTTTCACTTTAGCAAGACCTGCATTGAATTTCGCAGCATCGTACCAAGAATATGATGGGTTTGCACCGTAAACGATTACTACATCTACGCTACCAGCATTCATTTCATCAACAAGTGCAGACATTGCTTGGTCATCGCCACGGTACATGTTTAATGCATTATCTACATCAACTGTCTTTCCGTAGTTATTTAAAGCTTGGTTGATTGCGTTTACAATCAACTGAACATTTGCATCATTGCTACCAGCTACAACAAGGCTCTTGCCTTTTGCAGCATTCAATTCACCTGCAATTTTCTTAATTGCTCCAGCGTCTACACCTTCGATTGCGTCTGCTGCTCCACCCGTAACTGCTGCATAAAGAGCTGCTGCTACTTTACCTTCTTGTGAAGGCTTGATTGGGAAACGCTCATCACAGTTAGAACCTGTCAAACTCATCACAGATTCGAACTGATAGTGCTTGTTCATTTTACCATTATCGACGTTACGACCTTCGGTGTAACCAATCTGATAAAATGCTGGAGTAATCCAAGTACCAAGGAAATCAGCAGCAATGCTCACGATGACATCAGCCTTTCCAAACTCGTAAGTTGGAACTACTGCCTTACCGAAAGAAGCTTCGTTTGCCTTTCTGATACCGCTGTATGAAATTGAATCGTATTGTACATGCTTCACTTTACCAGCATACTTCGAAGAAAACTCATTGATTGCTCTTTGAGTAGAAGGGCTGATTACAGTGTTAGATACAATGCGGATATTGTTTGCTGCGCCAATCGCAGCTTTCATTTCTGAATCAAGAGTATTCCAATCGATTGCGTTTCCACCCTTCTTAGGACCAGTCAAACGAGCACTGTCGTAAAGACCGATAACAGAAGCGTTGATACGTGAACCAATTGCGCCTTTTGCAATACCCAGGTTTTTGTTACCCTTAATGAAGATCGGACGACCTTCACGAGTTTTCACCAAGATATTTCCATAGTCGTTGCCATCATAATACGTTGATGCGTAGTAGTTAGCAATACCTGGCGTAATTTCTTCAGGCTTAATAACGTAAGGAATGCTCTTCACAACAGGAGTTTCGCAAGCTGCAAGAGTTGCTGCTGCTACGCTGAATCCCATGAACTTCAAGAAGTCACGGCGACCTGTGTTAGTTTCCTTTAGTTTGCTGTCCGATAGGAAGCCATCTACTGTTTGTTCTTTTGTAAACTCAGTTGAAATTGCTTCCTGGAAGGCTGGAGTGTTAGCTAACTCGTCCAGTCCGGTCCAATATTTCTTATTCATTCCCATTTCTGTAGGTCGAATTCAGATATTAATAGTGACACTTACCACATTCCCAACCACCCATTTCGCGGACGGTTACCTCGCCATCTTCCATGATATCACGGATGGTGCGCTGGCCAAGACCTGTAGCCTTGAATCGGTTGTGCATTTCTTCGTAGTACTCAGTGCTTGTTAAGTCGATCTGAGCTTTATTGTGACATTCTATGCACCATCCCATTGTAAGGGTTGGCTTAGTCAACTTGATCAAACCAGGAACCGATGCTGGATCTTGTGCATTGATCTCATCAATTGTAGCCTGGTGTCCAACAGTGTACTTCTCAACTGGACCGTGGCACTGCTTACAATCAATGTTACCAACAGTTACGTGCTGTGAGTGATTGAAGTAAACGTGATCTGGTAAGTTGTGAACCTTATTCCATTCGATAGGCTGTTCCTTATAGTCTGTTTTGTAAGTCTTCGTTGTTGGGTCAAATCCAATTGCAGCGTAGATCTTATTAATTTCCTTCTCGCCTGTAATTGTACCCTTGTTGATACCCTTGTGACAGTTCATACATACGTTAACTGAAGGAATACCAGCGTGCTTAGACTTTGCGGCTGAGCTGTGGCAATAGTTACAATCAACTTCGTTTTGACAAACGTGAATGCTGTGTGAGAACCATACTGGTTGTGTTGGAGTGTAGCCTTCATAAACACCGATATCCATCAATGTGCTGTACCCCACAACCGCGAAGTAACACACCAAGAATAGTCCGACAATTGAAACGAAGGTTCTGTTTTTCCACATCCAACCTCTGATTGACTTTCCATATCCTACCTCTGGAAGAGCAGGAAGTCCTTCTCTTTCGTTGATAGCATTTTTCAGAGACTTGCTGATGTTCGCAGCTGACACAGCGATGATCGCGAGGATAACACCTACGATGATAAACCAGATGAAACCATCTGACTCTTCATTCTTTTCGGCGTCTGCCTTCAACTCTTCAAGTGTCTTACACTCGTTAGTCGGAGCAGCTTTCGCACCACCTCCCACAGGACCTTTCTTCACATAAGCGAGGATGTCCTTGATTTCTGCTTCGCTAACAGCCTGACCTGCCATCCAACCAAATTGTGGAACGTAGGTCGAAACTAAACCTTTCACATATGCATCTCCTGAAGCAGCAGCAGCCTGTGGATTTTGGATCCACTTCACCAGCAAAGCATCCTTGCCAGCCCAACGCTGGTCGATACCCTGCAGGCCAGGAGCCGCAAGCACTTCATTAGTGATTTTGTGACATGAGGCACAGTTGGCCTTGAATAGCTGCTCTCCTTTTGCAGCGTCTCCTCCCTCGTGAATGCTCGCAAAAGAGCTCACGGTCATACTCATGACCAAGGTTAGAGTGACGAGAATCCGATGATAAAAACGTTCTGAAAACCGCATCATTGCTGTGATTTACGTGATTCTACACTATAGAATGAGGCGCAAATTTATAGCACGGCCGCCATACAAAAGAGGTCTGTAACGCATTATTAATAATTTATAATGTTTCTAAATAAGACAAAGTTGTGACGAATCGAGCCACATCATTTTTATTCAGGCAGATAGCTTTCGATTTGGCACAAAATTTAGCTTGCATTTTCTTATTTCGTACCTTTGCAAAATTATTATGACAGCCTTGTTAAGAACATTTCAACTACCACTACTCACCTTTTTCTTTTTCGCGAGCATCTCGGCTTTTTCACAGTCGGATTCAACGAAAAATTCTTTAGGTGAAATAGAAGTTTTTTCCGATCCTGGAATCGACTCCCTCGAAAAGAGAATGCGCGGAAAAAATGAAATGAAAGGGTTTCGCATCCAAATCTTCCTTGGATCATATGCAGATGCGAAAAATCTCAGAGCTAGATTCCTTAACTCAGGTTTAGGACTACAAGCCTATATCTCTCAAAACACCCCTGATTATGTTGTTAGAGTAGGAGATTTTAAGACGGCATTTGAAGCTCAAAAATACCTTTCAGATCTAAGGAAAACATACCCAAGCGCCCTCTTGGTAGCTGATAAGATAGAACCTCCCCGACTCGTTCGTGAAAAATCTAATTAAGATTTCACGTTGATTGACAAAAATCATAGGTGTAGCTTTTTGTGTTCAGTACATTTGGGGCATCATAAATTTGTAAAAGCAGATTTTAAATTCATTCTGTATGCCTTTTTACCATCAGTTGGGTAAAATCCCACACAAACGACATACTGTATTCAGACAACCTAACGGTGGTCTTTACTACGAGCAACTCTTCGGCACTGAAGGGTTTCATGGCATGAGCTCATTGCTCTACCATACTCATCGCCCAACGATGATCAAGTCTGTTGGAAATCCTGTCGATGTAGCACCAAAAGCCGCTATCGATAAAAACATCTCTCCAATGATGTTGCAAGGTTTCAGCATTCCTCCAAAAGCAGACTTTCTTGAAAGCAGACATGTTGTATTATTCAACAATGACCTGAACATTGCGTTGGCGGCTCCAACACAAAGCCTTGATTCTTATTTCTATAAAAATGCAGATGCTGATGAAATGATTTTCATTCACAAAGGCACTGGAACACTTCGCACTTTTTTAGGAAATATTCCTTTCTCATACGGTGATTATCTCGTCATTCCACGAGGAATGATCTATCAAATTCAATTTGATTCGGCAGACAATCGCCTATTTATTGTTGAATCATTTTCCCCGATTCTTACACCAAAAAGATATCGAAACAACTTCGGTCAACTGCTTGAACACTCTCCATACTGCGAGAGAGATCTCAGAAGACCTTCTGATCTGGAAACCTTTGATCTAACTGGATCATTTATAATCAAGATCAGAAAAGAAAATGTACTGCACACTGTAGAGTATGCATCACATCCTTTTGATGTTATTGGTTGGGATGGTTATAACTATCCATACGCTTTCAATATCAAAGATTTCGAACCAATTACTGGTCGTGTTCATCAACCACCACCTGTGCACCAAACATTTGAAGCGCATAACTTCGTGGTATGTTCTTTTTGCCCTCGTTTATACGACTACCATCCGGACTCGATTCCGGCCCCATACAATCACAGCAATATCGATTCGGATGAAGTTCTTTACTACGTAGATGGTGATTTCATGAGCCGTAATCACGTAGACAAAGGATTCATTTCACTCCATCCTGGAGGTATCCCACACGGACCACATCCAGGAGCGACCGAACGTTCGATCGGTCAGAAAGAAACAGGAGAACTTGCTGTAATGGTAGACACATTCCGTCCTCTAAAAGTCACGCAAGTCGCTGTCGATATCGCAGATAAAGATTACCTTACTTCTTGGTTAGATAAAAACGCATAATAAACCATTTCATGTCACAAGATAACACATCATTACAACTAGAAAAAGTAGTAGATCAAGCTGAGGATTTTCTTCCATTACTTGGTACAGACTACGTTGAATTATATGTTGGAAATGCAAAGCAAGCTGCACATTACTATATGAGCGCTTGGGGCTTTCAACCGCTTGCTTACGCAGGACTAGAAACAGGAGTAAAAGACAGAGTATCTTATGTTCTTGTTCAAGATAAAATTCGCTTGGTTCTTACTTCTCCTCTTCAGCAAGACGGACCTGTCAATGAGCACATCAATAAACATGGAGACGGAGTTAAAGTAGTCGCTCTTTGGGTGGATGATGCTGCAAAAAGCTGGAAAGAAACCACTTCACGTGGTGCTGAAAGCTGCATGGAGCCAAAAACGATGGAGGATGAAAATGGTAAGGTTGTTCTTTCTGGAATACATACCTATGGTGAAACACTTCACATCTTCGTAGAACGTGGAGCATATAACGGCCCATTCTTACCTGGATTCAAAGCATGGAATCCCTACTATCGTTCTAAAGAAACGGGATTGAAATTCATCGATCACATGGTTGGAAATGTGGGTTGGAATGAAATGAATAAATGGTGTGAATTCTACGCAAAAGTGATGGGCTTTGCTCAACTTGTGAGCTTTGATGATAAAGACATCAGCACTGATTACACTGCTTTGATGAGCAAGGTAATGAGCAATGGAAATGGTCGAATCAAATTTCCAATCAACGAGCCAGCTGAAGGAAGAAAGAAATCTCAAATCGAAGAATACATCGACTTCTACAATGGTGCAGGAGTGCAACACATCGCAGTAGCAACAGATAATATCATTGAAACTGTTTCTGCTCTGAAAGAAAGAGGTGTTGAGTTCTTATATGTTCCAGAAACTTATTACGATACTGTTCTTGATCGTGTAGGTGAAATCGATGAAGACCTTGAGCCACTTAAAAAGCACGGCATTCTCATCGATAGAGATGAGGAAGGATACCTACTCCAACTTTTTACGAAACCAGTACTTGACCGCCCAACTATGTTCTTTGAAATTATTCAACGAAAAGGGGCAAAGAGTTTTGGGAAGGGTAACTTCAAAGCATTATTCGAAGCAATTGAAAGAGAACAAGAATTAAGAGGCACACTCTAATTTTTTCTAAATAAAAAAATAAAAAGACCTCACGTTGTGAGGTCTTTTAGTATCTCCTTGAGTGGTCTTATACTCTTGATGTATTCAATGGAAGGCCCTGCGCACCAAACTGTTTTGTAAGTGGCTTTTGATGCTGCATTTTCAATCGCGCGCATGCCTTTGATGAAAATAAACATCTTCAAATACTTCTTCAACCACTTGTTTCTTTTCATTAATTTTTCCATGAAAGTGGCCTTTGTTCCTATAGATTGAACGTACGGTGTATTAATAACGGTCAAATGTGAACCCGACATTTTCGTCGTAAGCACGATGTCCTTTTCACCATAATCAATCAACGCTTGACGATAGTCGTCTGAGATGGTCGCTTCTTTTGAAGCAAGAAAAACAGTGCCTACTGATACACCACAAGCTCCCCAGGCTAATACTTCATCGACATGCGCTTTTGTAGCAATCCCACCAGCAGCAATTACAGGAATGGAAATATTCTTTACGAGTGATGTAATCAATGTTTCTGGCGCTTCTGGGCCACAATGCCCTCCTGCCCTGCTGCTCACTGCAATTACCGCATCTGCACCAAGCTTTTCAACCTTTTGAGCATATTCAATACTCGTAACATCACAAAATACCTTTATTCCCAAGGGTCTGCAACGCTCTATCACTTCTTGAGGACTTCCCAGTGAAGTGATGATGAAGTTCACTTTAAGTTCGAGCAGCGTTTCCAACTGTTGAGCAGCCTTTGGATTTGATTTATTCACGATCAAATTCACGCCAAACGGCTTTGATGTTTTCGCACGAATCAAAGCAATTGCTTCACGCAACTCTTGATCAGTTCTGTAATTCAAAGCAGGAAAAGCGGCTGTTGCACCATTCTCACAAGCAGCTACCACCATGTCTACATTTGAGATCAAGAACATGGGCGCAACAATGATGGGATGCTCAATTCCTAAGATTTCGGTCAATTTCATATTCTCAAAGATATCGAAAGCAGCCTCTTCATAAGCAGTACGACTCAGGATTTGTTTCTATCTTTGCGCCGCTATGCGCATAGACATCTTGAAATCAAAGATCCATCGCGTCACTGTGACCGAGGCAGATCTAAATTATATCGGTAGTATTACCTTGGATCCGTTGCTTATGGAAGCAGCGAATATGATCGAAGGTGAAAAAGTTCAGATCCTCAACTGTAATAACGGAGAGCGCTTCGAAACGTACATCATCACAGGCCAACGTGGAAGTGGTGTTGTTTGTCTCAATGGTCCTGCTGCTCGTAAAGTTGCTGTTGGTGATATCGTAATTGTTTGTTCATACGCTTCTTTAGATTTTGAAGAAGCTAAAACATTCAAGCCATGGGTGATCTTCCCGGACACTGCCACTAATCGATTGGCATAATACCAGACTATTGAAAAACGCAATAAAATATATCATCTTTTTTGGTATTGGCATAGGGCTTTTATACCTCGCCACTAAGGATGTAGATACTCAACAAATCAAAGACTCCATTCGCGATGCGAATTGGTTTTGGATTGCTGTATCGATGGTGCTCAGCTACCTTGCTATGATTTTGAGAGGTATTCGTTGGAACATGCTGCTCGAACCTATTGGCCACAGAGCAGATACATGGACGAATATTCACTCTGTTGCTTTTGGATATCTGATGAATAACCTAATACCTCGCTCTGGCGAAGTTGCTCGTTGTGGGTTATTAAATCGTGCCGAACATATTCCTATCAACAAACTGGTAGGAACTGTTATCCTTGAACGTGTCGTGGATGTAGTGATATTGATTCTTGTCATTTCACTTACTGGTGTGCTTCAAGCTGAAGCCCTTTCTACTCTATTCAGTAAAATTGATGGTGGCAAAGGACAAACGCTACTTATCCTTGCAATCGTTGGTATCGTTGGACTGATCGTATTTATTTACGTTCTTAAAAGATTCCGTGCAAATAAATTCATTGGAAAAATTGTTGACTTCTTAGAAGGTATTGGAAACGGGCTTCGTTCGATTTTCAAACTGCGTCAGCGTGTTGCTTTCATACTACTTTCTCTAGGTATTTGGGCATGTTGGTTATTGATGAGCCAATGCATGATGTATGCTCTTCCTGTGACAGCTGGCATGAGTATCTCAGATACTTTATTCTTCATGGTAGCTGGAAGCTTAGGCATGCTTATTCCAACGCAAGGTGGTCTTGGGGCCTACCACTTTATGTCTAAAATTGGATTCGAAGCTCTTGGATACAGCGGTGCTGTAGGTCTCACGTTTGCTTGGATTTCTTGGGTTGGAAAAACCATTCTTGAAATTGCAGTAGGTGCAGTTGGATTCTTCGTTGTAACAAGAAGTAAAATAAAACCTGCGCCAACCACTACAGCATGATTTACAACGATGTCAATGCTCTTAAAGCACAAGTAGACCAATGGAAATCCGAAGGTCTTAATGTAGTTTTCACAAATGGAGTTTTTGATATACTTCACATTGGCCACGTTGATTATTTACAAAAATCAAAGGCTCTCGGACACAAACTCATCATTGGAATCAATGATGATAATTCCGTACGCAGATTGAACAAAGGCCCTGAAAGGCCCATACACCCTGAGCTTGCGCGAGCTGGTGTTATTGACGCGCTGCGATGTGTTGATGCTGTTATCATATTTGGAGATGATACTCCACTTCAATTGATTTCTACCCTTCTTCCGAATGTGCTTGTAAAAGGTGGAGATTATGACCCGAATGAACTCGATGAATCGAAAAAAACCTTCATGGTAGGTTCAAAAGAGGTTCGCGCTATAGGTGGTCATGTATATTCTATTCCATTAGTTGCAGGATTTTCCACGTCTGAAGCGGTAAGGAAGATCAAGAATCAAGAATAAACTCGAATAGGATATTCGGGATATTCGGTGCTGATTGCGTTCCAAACTTGAACGCTATGGCACATCCTCTCGATAACCTTACGCATCTCTTCTTTCCTCGCTACTGTGCAGGCTGCGAAGTGGCACTTCACTTTCATGAACAGTCAATTTGTGTGCACTGTCTGATTCGATTACCGCGATTAAAAATGCATGAGGAACGCGAGCATAAGCTCGAGAAATTATTTTGGGGAAGGTGCGACGTGGCTCAAGTGACAGCCTATCTGCGCATGTCGAGAAAGGGGTTGACTCATCGATTGATCCATGAATTGAAATACGATCACAACCCGCATCTCGGTATTGTACTCGGTAGGTTGTTCGGTGCAGAGTTGCGCAATAGCCCTTCGTGGAAGAACATTGATGCATTGATTCCGGTGCCACTGCATCCTCGTAAAGAACGCGAGCGAGGATATAATCAAAGCTACCAAATAGCTCTTGGAATGGCAGAAACTATGAGGATTCCAGTATATCGCCACGCCCTCAAACGAAATGAGTATACACAGACACAAACCAAGAAAAGTAGAATAGATCGATGGAAAAATGTAGATGAAATTTTCACATTCAATAAAGAGCTATTAGAAAATCATAACAACATTTTAATAATAGATGATGTGATCACCACTGGCGCCACCATAGAGGCCTGTGTAAATACGATTCAAAAAGAATCAAAGGCACGAATTCACATTGCTGCGTTGGCAATGCCCATTCGTTAAAATTTTTGACTTAGGTTTGGAACATCAAGTTTCAAGTCTATGCGCATTGTATTTTTCTTCTTAGCCATATTATTTTCGAGCCATGTAGTTGCGCAGGATAAAATTCTATTGATGAATGGGTTTGAAGTGGATTGTAAAATCACGGCGGATACTGGCTTCGTAATCTCCTATGACATTACAAAAAAGAATGGAAAAGTAAAACACCGCGAATCCAACATTGGCGAGGTATTTAGCTACACAAAGAGCGGACAATCTGAAGTGATTCTTTATGAACTCGACACTCTTTTCGGCGATAATATTTATGATGTTACACAAATGCGCGCATTCCTCGCTGGACAGCATGACGGGCGCGCAAATTTCAAAGGACGACATATCGCCTTGATTGGTTTTGTTGCTTGTGGCACCATTGCATATCTCGGGAAGGACGGCTACTTCACAGCGGTTGGCCCTCCGATTATTTATATGCTCACACAATTTATTGGCAAAGTAAAAATTAGAGAAAGTACGATGTCTAATGCCAACTATAAATACAATGATATTTATGCTGATGGCTACGAACCTCCCGCAAGAACGAAGAAATTAATCACTGCTTTCCTCGGAGGAATGGCCGGATCCTCATTGGGGGTGATTGTTTACTTTATTACCAAATGAGATCATATGTACTGTTCGTAAACTCTCTCTTTTTAGCCACCATCGCAGCGCTGCTTGCTTCATTTGAAACAACTAAGCTGGATGTGATTGGTTTTGTTTTCGTCAGCACTTTTCTTGCTTACAGCTTCATTCGCGCTTCGGAAGTTCTTCCACAACAAAAGAAAATTTGGTGGATGCTAAATAGTGTGAGTTCCGTTGCCGCAGTAATTTTAACCTTAGCATTTTCAAAAGATCAGTGGATTCTTATTGCCTTCAACGCTTTGATTGTCCTTGCCTATCGAGGTATTGGTAATTTTAGCTTAAGAAAAAGAATCTATCTCAAACCATTTTCCATCGCACTGTGCTGGATGATAAACACATCCTTGATTCCTTTCGATCAAAACCCTTTCTTTATACCGAATGATCATTCGGTTGGTCCACAAGCCATCAATATTCTGGTGCTGACCTATTGTCTTTCATTGTTGTACGATCTAAAAGATGTTGCAAGAGAAAGAGGTTCATTGCTAACATTAGCAAGTATTTCAGGCATAAAAAAAGTGTTTCATTTGAATGAAACACTTTTGATTATTCTCACTGGTTTTGGAATATATGCCTACTATTATCTCCAACACGGCATTGCCATTTTTGCTGCAACACTCTATGTTCTCATCATTCAATTCTTATGGAATCGTTGGAAAGAGCCTCGCACAACATTCCTGATCGATGGTGCATACATAATTTACATCATAGCATTTTTGTTATGCAAAAACCTCGTCTAGCGCGGTTTTGAAAGCACTAGCAGCAAACTCTAAGTCAGCCATTGAATGCGCTGCTGAAATGAATCCCACTTCGTAACCACTTGGACCGAGATAAACTCCTTTTTCCAAAAGTGATTTATGAAAAGGTGCAAATAACTTCATTCCTCCTTCTTCGATCTCATCCATTCTTCGAATAGATTTTTTATCTGAAAAAGAAACCCAGAAGATGCTTCCTACATTGAAGATTTTAAACTTGTAATCTTTCTCTTGCACATGAGACATAATAGATTGTACAAAGAAATCTGCTTTGGTTTTTAATTCCTCATAAAAGCCTGGGCGGAGACATTCCGAAAGTTGAGCGATTCCTGCAGACATGGCCACTGGATTTCCTGAAAGCGTCCCTGCTTGGTAGACAGGTCCATCAGGTGCTACTTTGCTCATGATCTCTGCACTTGAAGCATACGCTCCTACAGGTAAGCCGCCACCTATAATTTTTCCAAAAGCAATTACGTCTGGTTGAATATCATAGTAACCACTTGCTCCAGTGAAGCCTACTCTAAAGCCTGAGATGACCTCATCAAACAAAAGCACAATGCCTTCGCGCGTGCATACTTCTCTCAAATAACGTAGGAAGTCACCTTCCTGAAGTAGCAAGCCATTATTCGCTGGAATAGGCTCAATCGCGATCACAGCGATTTGGTCTTTAAACATCTTTACAGCGTCTTCAACCGCTTCTTTATCATTTAATGGAAGTACGATGGTCTCTTTCACATAAGACTCTGGAATACCAGCAGAACTGCTTGTTCCAAGTGTCGCCAATCCGCTGCCTGCTTTTACTAGAAGACTGTCTACGTGTCCGTGATAACAACCTTCGAATTTTATAATTTTATCTCGACCTGTGTATCCTCTTGCCAATCGTATGGCACTCATTGCAGCTTCAGTGCCGCTGCTTACGAATCGAATCTTCTCAACGTAAGAATGGTTTGTAAGAATTAATTCAGCAAGTTCATTTTCAAGTCGAGTTGGTGCTCCGAAACTAGATCCTTTTGCTACTTGATCCTGTACAGCTTTCACCACTCGAGGATGGGTATGTCCTAAGATGAGTGGACCCCAAGAGCAACAGAAATCTAGAAATTTATTTCCGTCCTCATCCCAAACATAAGCCCCCTCGCCTCTTTCAAAGAAAATTGGCGTCCCACCAACTGATTTAAACGCACGAACTGGAGAGTTAACTCCTCCTGGAAAAAAGGTCTTTGCCTTCTCAAATAATGCTTGCGATTTTGAAGTGTTCACAGAATGTATTTTTATAGGAGTCAAAGATACGTTTGGAATGGCTCCACGGTCTTCATTCCAATCATACACTGTATATTCGTTGCCAATATTTGACGCTATTATGACATCCTTCGAACGCACTCTCGAGTTTGCGCAACAACTTGATCAAGTTGATCCTTTGCGCTCCTTCAGAAATGAATTTCTTTTCCCACAGCATCATGGAAAAGATATGCTCTACTTCACAGGAAATTCGCTTGGTCTTCAACCTAAAAGCACTAAAGACTCCATTCTTCAAGAGCTCAATGATTGGGCAAAGTTCGGCGTCGAAGGTCACTTTCTAGCCGAGCGTCCATGGTTCAGTTATCATGAGTTTTTTTCGAAGGGCAGCGCACATCTTGTTGGAGCAAAAGAATCAGAAGTCGTTGTGATGAATCAATTAACAGTGAATCTTCACTTGTTACTCATCTCCTTTTATCGCCCTCAAGGAAAGCGCATCAAAATTCTTTTTGAAGCAAAACCATTTCCTTCCGATCATTATGCCTTTGAATCACAAGCTCGACTTCATGGTTTAGATCCTGCAGACGTGCTCGTAGAGATGGCTCCCCGTGCAGGAGAAGTGAATCTTCGAACAGAAGACATTGTTGCAAAAATTAATGAGTTGGGTGATGAATTAGCGGTGGTTTGTTTCGGCGCCGTTAACTATTTCACTGGACAATTTTTCGATATTGAAACGATCACTAAGGCTGGACACTCAGTTGGAGCGAACGTGGGCTTCGATCTCGCTCACGCCGCTGGCAATGTGCCTTTGACGCTTCATGATCACAATGTTGACTTTGCTTGTTGGTGTACCTACAAGTACCTGAACAGTGGGCCAGGAAGCGTTTCTGGAGCATTCGTTCATGAAAAGCATCACTCAAATAAAGAGCTTATTAGACTTGCTGGATGGTGGGGACATAACAAATCAACGCGCTTTCAAATGCAGCCAGGATTTGATCCAATCGAGTCAGCCGAAGCTTGGCAGCTAAGCAACGCTCCTGTACTAAGCATGGCTGCGCACAAGGCTGCGCTTGATCTTCATGAAAAGGCAACAATGAAAGCTCTTCGTGAAAAATCTCTGAAACTCACAGCTTATCTCGAATACACGATTCATGAAGTTCAAAAACATGTTTCAAAAAAACTGGAGATTCTCACACCAAGCGATCCTGAGCAGCGTGGATGTCAATTATCAACTGTTGTAAATGGCGCCACAAAGCAAATTGTGAAAGACCTTGCAGACCGCGGCATTGTAGTAGATTGGAGAGAGCCAAACGTGATTAGAATGGCTCCTGTACCAATGTACAACAGCTATGAAGATATTTATCATTTTGGAATCGCATTGCAGGAGCTTTTGTCTAAGTAGCCATTCATCATACATTTGTTCAATCAATTAAAGCAGTATGCCAAAGAAGTACGCAGTTATCGGAGCAGGTAGATATGGTAGAGAAATCTGTCAACGCCTTGCAGCGCAAGGTGCAGAAGTATATGCATTCGATGTAGATGAAGAGAAAATTGAGGATATCAAAGACTCTGTGTCGCTCGCAGTATCATTGGATAGTACTGACAAAAAAGCTCTAGAGGCTAATCGCATTCATGAAATGAAGGCAGTAATCATTGCCATCGGAGAAAACTTCGAAGCAACAGTTCTAACTGCCATCAACTTGATTGACATGGGAATTCCGCGTGTTATTGCGCGTGCTAGTGGAGAAACTCAAACTAGAATTTTAGAAAAAATTGGTGTTCAAGAAATTCTTTCTCCTGAAAGTGAAGTCGCAACTATCGTTGCTGAGCGACTCTTGAATCCAAGCATCACTGCTTTCCTTCGTTTACCAGATGAATATGAAATCGCTGAAATCAAATGTCCTAAAGGTGTTGCTAACCGCACGCTAGAAGATATAGGACTTCGTGATAAATACGGCCTTACGCTTATCACCCTTAAACGTGCTTACGAAATGAAGGATACTGACGACGGCGAAATCGATATTGAAGAGCACATCATCGGAGTACCAAAGTCTGAGACTGTTGTTTACGAAAGTGACACCCTGGTAGTTTTCGGATTGGTAAGAGACGTTAAGCGCTTTATAGAAATTAACGAATAAGCATAACCTGACCCATGATTTCAATGGGTTCAGAAATTCCTTTTTCTCCTTCATCTATTGTATAGATAATACGGTAAGGATATACGCCTGCTTCAACATACTCATCGCCATCTTTTCTTTGACCAAGCCAAGGCAGATCCATTGATTTGGTTTCAAAAATGCGCTCTCCCCATTTGTTCCAAATCAGTAGCTGATAGGATACAATGTTCACACCTTGAATTAGCCATACATCGTTAATACCATCACCATCTGGAGTAAAGGCATTTGGAGCAAAGATGGCCCCAGGACAAACCTCGTTGATAGTGAGATCAAACATGCTTGTACATCCGCCATCAGTAGTGACTTCCACACTGTAGTAACCAGCAGTTGAAGCGGAATAAAACTCACCGGAAGACCCATCGCTCCACAAATATGTGGCACCTGGAATAGCAGGATCAATTCGATATAAGTAAGGCGGTAACTCAAAACAAAACTCTACTTCTTCTGTCATAAAAGGATCTTCAGGAAGTGGGTTAAAGAAGAATGTAACATCATCAGTTGCTTGACAGAAGCCATTCGTAGCAATTACCGAATAATCATTCGGTTGAGTAATAGTAATGCTATTGCCTGAAGCTCCAGTTGACCAATTATAGTCAACTGTAGGGTCGATTCCAGCAGTCAATAGATAACTATCACCATCACACAAAGCCATATCTTCACCTAGATCAACGAAAGGTTGAGCATGAACTATTACTTCAATATCATCAGAAGATATACATCCGCTCGGACCAACTACATCAACATGATAGACACCAGACGTACTTACTGTTACAGCTGCAGTTGTTGGACCATGTCCCCATTGAACCGAATAATCATTCGGCCAGCCTGTATCAAGTAAAGTTGTTTCACCTTCGCAAATGTCAACGTCCGGACCGAGATTTGTCACCTCACCAATCACTTCAATAGGTACAGTTACTTGAGCGCTACAGCCTGCGTCATTCGTAGCAGTGACCGTCAAATCTCCAGAAACTTGTGTTTCAATAATGGTCGAGGCTGTCGTACTATTCGAAACGAAATTACTTGGAGACCAATCCCATTGCAAGTTTCCAACAAAGCTAGAGCTTGCAGTAATTATTGTTCCTTGCACTATACATCCACTTACACTTGTCAAATCAACTGATACATCAGGTGTAAGAAGAATAATAATGGTTTGTGCATCTGTGTAAATACAACCTGTATTTGAATCCTCTACAGTGATGATATAATCAGCGGTCTGAGATGGTGTAGCCTCGACCGTGAGCACATTTATTGCACCGACTATTGGCTCGGTGGATGTCCATTCAATTAAAGCCTGAGCAGCATTCCCAACTAATGTCGCTTGAAGCTGAATACTTTCATCAGGACAATGAGGCTCAGGAACTTCTTCGATTAAAACAGAAGATATTTCCGAAACCAATACTTCAATTGACGCAGACTTCTCGCATCCTTCAGGAGAGGTCACCACTACAGTGTAAACCCCGCTGGTGGACGGATCAATAAAAGGCTGCGGTATCGGTGAGTTAACCAACTCTCCATTTGATGAATTCCAATTGTATTCAAAGCTACCCACAACATCAGGATGCACATCCAATATTGCTTGTGACTGATCACAGATAATCAAGGTATCATTAAAAACAAGATTAAATGGATTTGGTATGGTCACCTGAATAGAGTCAGTGTAAATGCACCCTGACTGGTTATCTGTAAGGTCAAGTACATAAGTTGTAGACTGACTTGGAGATGCTACTGGATGCTCGATATCAGAAATATCCAATGTTGCAGTATTTGACCAATTCAATGTGAAGTTAGCACTGTTATATGTACCAACAAACACCTCATCGATCGACCAGTTATCCTGATTGCCAGCCCAAGAACCTACTTGCATCCATTTGAAATAAGTAGCTGATGTTTGGGCGCCCAAAGGAATTTCCACTTCCATTTGAGTGAATTCTGGATATGCGGATTCGTAGAATGTCATAATGGTGTTTGCAACAGGAAACGTGAGTCCACCGTCAGTAGAATATCGAAGCACCACATTATCTCCTGGTTCTGCATTGTCGCATGGTGCTACACCATCCGCAATTTTTATAGAAAAATAAATCGTACCTCCATTCGATACATCGAGAGGCAATGTCGTTGCGCTTCTCTCCCCTGTTCCCGTGAAATAAAGCGCGGTCCCTGATACTGAACCACAAGCTGCGCTAGCGCTACCATTTAGAATACCAGTCCAATCTCCTAAAGAAATATTTGGATCAAAATTATCAGACCAAATTACCGCCTCTATTTCTGTGTCAATATGTACTTCTTCACCATCACAGATGTAAGGGTTATCAGAAGTTACTTCAAGACTCGACACATTTCCTGGAGTGACAGTAATCGTTATCGATTGTGTGCTAGACGCACAGCCTGTTGGAGTAGAAACCGTGACAGTATAAGTGGTGGTAGAAAACGGTGTGGCAATTGGGTTTGCAATGGTTGGGTCGCTGAGTCCAATCGTTGGAGACCAAACATAATTATACGTTGCCGATGAAGTTGCAGGAATGACGTTCAACTGAACACTTTCATGTTGGCAGATGCTAGTATTTCCAGGCTCTAGAACAAATGCTGGAGCAATGATATCTTCGACACTGTAGAAAAATTCTTGTGAACAGCCACTTGCATTTTCGTTTGCAACACCAACATAAATTGCGCTAGAAACTGGCGCTGGTAAATTCAAAACATATCCTGAATGAACCGGGGTTTCCATATCTTGAATATTGAACCACTGCGGATCGAAAAATGTATTTGCGATCGTTAAATTCACCTCCCCATTTGCACAAATTGCATTTTCAAAACTGATTGGAGGTTCTGGTTTATATGAACCTACAGAATATGCGTATGATTCAGAATCTCCATTTCCATAAACATAACCATTGACTCCATTTGGAGCGTAGAGGTTATGACTTCCTTCTGATACAGCAAACCCCACCCACATATGTGAAGTACAGTTTGGGAAAGTTTGAAACGAAGTTGGACTAATAGGTGCACCATCAAAAGTAACAGTTGAAATATCATCTGTTCTTACTACTACGTTTAAGTAGTGACTCGTGATGACATTGCTGTTTACAGTAGAAAAAGTAATATCCGTAATCTTTTTTTCTGCGTCATCGAGAATGAGCATAGAAGGGTCTCCATTACCACCACAAGTGAAGCCTTCCATGTATTGAATAACACAAATATTTTTATCTGCATTAACACAATGCGCGCTTGTTTGGTTGTTGAACTCTTGAAACTGCCCTGCATTGAGCGATATCGACGCAATGCCATCAATAGAAACAGTGGTGCCGTCTTCCTGCGCAAGAATTCTGTAAGAATAGCTTGGTGCTATTTCTGTTGTTAGGGGTGAAAGAGGAAAAACTAGAGGTGAAACAAAGTATTCTTTGCCCCAAGATTCTATTGGAAGATTTTGTTCAAAAATGTGATCACAGTTACTACAGCCATTCGGAATATTGGCGCAACCAGCACCAGAAAAAACTGCGAAGGGTCTGCAACTTCCACTTTGTTCAGTTGCCTTGATTACCGTGCCCGTTAGGTCGCCTCCCGGATCAGCAATCAATTGATAGCACTCACCTTCATTGAGAATGACAAAAAAATCATCATCGGCATCATCATCCAAACCTAAGATGTTGGCGGTAGTGATGATCTCGATTTCAGTATTATCTTCAGTTGCTACGATGAGCGCTTCAGAATCCCATGGTGAAAAACCTGCATAGCTCGCAATGACATAGTTTGTACCTAGCGTTGGAGTAGGTAACACTTTCGAAGCATCAGCAGTGTAGGGGCTAAAGTTAATTGCAAAAACAGCAACCGTATCTTGTGTTGTAATGTGAATTCCTTTGCTTTCAATAACTCCAGACGAGTAGACTTCAGCAATGTTATTAGGAATTGTAACAGTAGTTACAACATTAGGAACAACGTTAAATGATTGGGACCACCCTTGGCCATTGATATCAATTGTGCCGCTAGTGGGCTGATCTGAGACAACGAAAATATCAAGTGATTCCCCAGCTGTGATTTCGTGATTTTTCATAAAGCCTAGCCAGAAGTCCTTGCCTTTTGTAGGCGAGGCTCCTTGTCCTTGAGCAAGTAGGCTCAAGGCAATAGACATTACCGAAAAAACGATTTTTACAAAATTCATATCACTAGGGTGTGCTGATCAGGCCTACAAATATACCTCCGTAGACTCGAAAACAGCAACTTAAGTTGCGTTTAGTACCGACTCTAGGCCATTCCACCCATATAATTAACTAAGACATCATCCTTGCTAAATCATTGAAGGGTGGAAATGATTCAAAAAGAAAGGCCGAGCATATACGCATATGCTCGGCCTTTGTTTCGTTTGTTTGAAGTAGTATTACTCCGCTAGGATGATAATCTTGTTGTTGAATACCTCAACGGTACCGCCTTTCACTTCAAACTTCAACTCTTTACCTGACTCTTCTTTTACTCTTACTGTTCCTTTCTTCAAAGAAGTAATAAGTGGTGCGTGATTATTCATCACACCAAGACTTCCGTCGCTTCCTGGAAGGAAAACGAATGAAGCTTTTCCTTCGAAAAGTGTAGATTCAGGTGATATAATTTCTACGTTCATTTGCTTGAACTATTATTTGTTTTTCGCTTCTTCCAACATTTTCTTACCAGCTTCCATCGCTTCTTCGATAGAACCTTTCAAGTTGAAAGCTGCTTCTGGATACTCATCACAGTGACCATCTAGGATCATGTTAAATCCTTTGATCGTTTCCTCGATTGATACAAGAACACCTGGTACACCAGTGAACTGTTCAGCTACGTGGAAAGGCTGTGACAAGAAACGCTGCACTTTACGAGCGCGGAATACAGAAAGCTTATCGTCTTCAGATAATTCGTCCATACCAAGGATGGCGATGATATCTTGAAGTTCCTTATAACGTTGAAGAATTCCTTTTACACGTTGAGCGCACTTGTAGTGCTCTTCACCCACGATTTGTGGAGTGAGGATACGAGAAGTGGAATCCAATGGGTCAACCGATGGGTAGATACCAAGCTCGGCAATCTTACGGCTCAATACTGTAGTAGCATCTAAGTGAGCGAAAGTCGTCGCTGGAGCTGGGTCAGTCAAGTCATCTGCAGGTACGTAAACGGCCTGTACAGATGTGATAGATCCACGCTTTGTAGAAGTAATACGCTCTTGCATCACACCCATTTCAGTTGCAAGTGTAGGTTGGTAACCTACTGCAGATGGCATACGACCTAGAAGAGCCGATACTTCAGAACCCGCTTGGGTGAAACGGAAGATATTGTCGATGAAGAAAAGGATATCGCGACCGCCAGACTTCTCATCCCCATCACGGAAGTATTCCGCTACTGTAAGACCAGAAAGTGCTACACGAGCACGTGCTCCAGGAGGCTCATTCATCTGACCGAATACGAATGTTGCTTGAGATTTTTCCAATTCTTTTGGATCAACCTTGCTCACATCCCAGTCACCGTTGTGCATTCCTTTGTTGAACTCTTCACCATATTTGATAATTCCCGCTTCGATCATTTCACGAAGAAGGTCATTTCCTTCACGAGTACGCTCACCAACACCAGCAAATACAGAAAGACCATCATAAGCCTTCGCGATGTTGTTGATCAATTCTTGGATCAATACAGTTTTACCTACACCGGCACCACCGAACAATCCAATTTTACCACCCTTTGCATATGGCTCAATCAAGTCGATAACCTTGATACCTGTGAAAAGGATTTCAGTAGAAGTAGAAAGATCTTCATACTTCGGAGGCAGGCGGTGAATCGGATTTCCATCAGAATTGTCAACGTCAGCGATACCGTCAATTGCCGTACCTACAACATTAAACAAACGACCCTTGATTTTATCTCCAATTGGCATGGTGATACCACGACCAGTTGAGACTACTTCTGCGCCGCGCTGCAAACCTTCTGTTGCATCCATTGCGATTGCACGAACAGTATCTTCTCCAATGTGCTGTTGACACTCGAGGATAAGCTCTTGACCATCCGGCTTCTTTGCAATCAATGCATCGAGGATGTTAGGTAATTTCTCACCGGCTTGGAATGAAATGTCCACAACAGGACCGATGATTTGAACTACTTTACCAATATTTTGAGACATGCGTTCGGGTTTAAATTTTCGGGCGCAAAAGTAAACACGAAAAGCGCTTAAAAAAAAGTAATCATTAAAATAAAGTATATCTTCTCTAAATTGCCCGCCAATTAGGCATTATGAAAAAGACTTTTGTCAGCAATCTCATCCTTTTGGTGGGCCTCAACCTGCTGATTAAGCCTTTTTACGTCCTTGGAATTGAATTAAGTATCCAAAATGAAGTGGGTGCTAGTCAATACGGCTCTTATTTCGCCCTCATCAACCTTTCTTTTATTTTCAACATGATTCTCGACATGGGAATCACCAACTGGAATACGAGGAAAGTGGCGCAAAAACTCGAAATTTCTCAACTCATTCCCGCCATAATTCAAATCAGACTTGTGCTCGCACTGCTGTATCTGATTATCGTCTCAGTAGTAGGTTTAGTATTCAATTATTCGACACATCAGATCCTATGGCTTGTTGCACTTGCTTTTAATCAAGTGCTCGCCATGGCGGTGCTGTTCTTTAGATCGAACCTCTCAGGGCTCCACCTCTTCAGCAAGGATAGCATTATAAGTGTTCTTGATAGAGCTCTTCTTATCTTAGGATTCGGTTACTTGCTTTGGGCTCCACATGACTTCGGCACCTTTAGAATTGAATGGCTGATTGCTGGCCAAACAATAGCATATTTCCTCACGGCCATTATTGCTGGTTTCTGGGTATTCAAGCATTCCCCAAAACTGCACTGGAAAACTCCTTTATCTACCAAGGCGACCATTCTTCGACAAAGCTTGCCATTTGCGGTTTTTTCAATTTTGGGGATGGTTATCTATCGCGCAGACTCTGTTATTCTGGAGCGAATGACTACCTCGGATCAGGCAGGGCATTATGCTCAAGGCTTTCGATTCTTTGAAGCCTATAACATGATCTCCTATCTATTCGCTGGCTTATTACTTCCAATTTTTTCCAGAATGGTTTCGGAAAAAAAACCTATCAATGAAATTCTCTCTATTTCGCACCGTCAGCTCTTCGTCGCTACGTGGATCTTTGTTTTAGGAGCAATCGTTTTTGCGCAAAACATTTTGCCGAAATTCTACACCATAATTACCGCAGAAAGCATTGAATCGTTTCAATGGTTAATGATCGGTTGCTTTGCTTTTTCAATGCAATACATCTACGGAACGCTGCTTACTGCGGCAGGAAAAATTAGATCCCTTACCTATTTGATGATTGCAGGGCTACTCATCAATATCGCATTCAATTTGCTTTTTATTCCAAGCAAGGGTGCGGTGGCCTGCGGACAAGCAAATGCTCTAACACAAATGTTTATTCTCATTTTACAAATTCTGTGGGTTCGTAAAGACTTCCATATTTCATTGAGAACACAACTAAAAGAAACGATTAGATTCAGCATACCTACTTTAGCCCTTTCGGTGCTGATTTACAGCCAACTGCAGGGGGACGCAATAATTGACCTGCCTTGGACGTTATGGGCGCTCATTTTTGTGAGTATTAATCTGCTGATGGCCTCCTTGACCAAGATGCTGAGCATCAAAAATTTCCTTCAGGTGATGAAATCGAAAGATTAGTGCTTACACCCTACCTTTGCACAAAACCTTTCATTGTATATGTCATCAGAAAATACGGGCTCTGCCTCTCTTGAGTCTTCAAACATCATTGTACTTCTTTATCGTTGGAGAAAAACAATCATTCTTGTCGTATTAGCAGCAGCTATTATTTCAGCTGGAGCTTCGTATCTCATCAAGCCGAAGTATAAAAGCACTGTTACAATGTTCGCATCTCCCTCTTATTCCGTAGGTGCTCAATTGTACGAGTCTTCTGACAATGATCTAGCCGAACTTGGAGATGAAGAGGATTCTGAAAAATTATTGCAGCTTTTGAATTCTGACGAACTCAGAACAATGATTGCTGACAAATACGATTTGTGGACCGTATATGATATTCCAAAGGACGCCGCAGGAGCGAAAACTTTTATTGCTTTGGAGTACGCTGATAATGTTGAATCTAAAATGACACGTTTTGGCTCTGTCACTGTTAGTGTATTAGACACAGATCCTGAACGTGCGAAAAATATAGCCAACGACATCGCCATTCTGGCTGATACGATTAACGTTCAAATGAGACGTGATCGTTCCATGAAAGCAGTTCAAATTGCAGAAGAATCCATTGCGGCAATGGAACAAGAGCTACAAACTGTAAATGACTCATTGCAAAAACTTCAACAAAAAGGAGTCTATAGCTATCACAATCAAATCGCTGCACTCACCGAAATGTATGGAAGAGCCATTGCGCAGGGATTCCCAGACCGCGCTGCAAGACTAAAGGCCGATATGGACTACCTTTCTTCCTATGGCGCCAAATATTCAGACTTAGAAGAACGCCTTGAAAATTCAAATGCAAAGCTTGCTCACTTAAAAAAGAGAAGCGATTTGATTAAAGCCGACTCTAGATCTACTCTTCCTGTGAAGTATATCGTTGACTACGCGCAGATCGCAGATAAAAAAGCTTACCCTATTCGTTGGCTGATTGTCGCTATGAGCACTGTTTCCGCTTTTGTTTTTGTAGTAGCATTCATACTTATTTGGGAAACGTTTGCCAAGTTCAAAAGAGAAGGTCTCATTTAAGTGAATACACTTTCAATGCAAAAATGGTTGTGGTTTTCATCGGGGTTATTCCTGGTGTTGACAGCTGTTTGCATTTACTTTGAATTCTATTACATCGCTCTTTTGCCCGCGGCATTAGCAGTAGTATGGGCAGCTTTCTTTAAAATCGAATGGCTCTATTACTTAGTAGTTTTCTTCACTCCGCTTTCTCTTAATCTCGAAGAAATGAAAATTGGTGGTGTTGGTATGTATTTACCCACTGAACCTCTCCTCTTCGGCATGTTACTCGTTTTCATTTTCAAAGTGGTTTCGGGTAAAAGCATTGATAAAAAAATCTTTACTCATCCTATATCCTATTTTATCTACGCCTATCTCGGCTGGATGATATTGTCCACCATCACAAGTCAGATGCCCCTTGTGTCTGCAAAATTTGTGATTACTAAAATGTGGTTTATTGCTTCATGTTACTTCCTTGCTGTGCATTTATTTCAAAAGGCAATCAATACGAAAGCCTTTTTTATAGCTTACATGATTCCTTTATGTGGTGTGGTTATTTATGCGGTTACACGACACGCCGAGTTTGGATTTGACAAAGAGTCCGCGCACTGGGTGATGGAGCCATTGTACAAGGATCACACTAGCTATGGTGCAGTGCTAGCGATGTACTTTCCTATCGCGCTTGGACTTCTTTTTCTTAAAAATCTTTCTTTGATTCAGCGCAGTTTTTTAATGGTGTTATTCTTGATCCTAACGATTGGATTAGTACTCTCCTTTACCCGCGCCGCTTGGGTTTCGGTAGTAGGAGCCGCTTTTGTTTTGATCATCATGCAAACACGAGTGAAGTTGAGCACGCTTGTCATCACTGGAGCGGTAGCATCAATACTCGTTTTATTCAGCTGGGAGCAAATTCAAATTGCATTGGAGTCAAACAAGCAAGAAAGCTCGGATGACTTAGACGAACACGTTAGCTCTATTTCAAACGTATCCTCTGACGCATCGAATTTGGAACGTTTGAATCGTTGGAATTGTGCCATTGAAATGTTCAAAGAAAAACCTGTGATGGGTTGGGGTCCCGGCACCTATCAATTTTTCTATGCTCCTTTTCAACGTGCAGAAGACCTTACGATTATTAGCACCAAATCAGGGGATGGCGGAAATGCCCACTCGGAATATCTCGGACCTCTTTCAGAACAAGGAGTAATGGGAATGGCTTTAATGGTAGTATTACTTTTGATGGTTTGCCATTACGGCTTTAAGCTTTATTACAGAACAAAAAGCTTCGAGATGCGATTGCTCGGTATGATCTCATTCATGGGACTCCTCACCTACTTCATACACGGGGTGCTGAACAACTATCTCGATACCGACAAGGCGTCTATACCATTCTGGGGATTCATCGCTGTAATGGTCGCTATTGACCTCTATTGGCTACCTCTAGAAGAAGCGGCAAGAAAGAATCGCTAAGTCATCAATAAAGGGCATCGAACCTTTGTAGCTATTCACAGCTTCCACAATTTGACGATTCAAGGAAGAAACACTTGAATCAAAATGTGATAGAATAACTTGCTCTAATCTCTCCACACCGAACTCCGTTTCTTTATCGTTTTCTGTTTCGACAAGGCCGTCCGTGTAACATACGACAATGCTATTCGGCTGCAAGACCAATTCACCTACGGCTACCTTAGGAAGTTCTTCAAACATCCCAAGACCTATGCTTCCAAGTTTTAGAAGTTGAGTGTATCGGTTTTCATCTGCAACAATTGGAGGATTATGCCCACAATTGATGTATCGCAAGTGACGTGTTTTCTTGTTGTATGTAGCTAGGAAAAGAGTGATATATTTTTCACCCATTGCACTGTGCATCACGCGATCATTCAATTCTACCACGATATCTTTTAGATCACCTTTGTGATAAGAAAAAATGGATCTAAGGTATGCTTGGAAGTTCGCCATGAGGAATGCAGCACTAACTCCTTTGCCTGATACATCAGCCATACAGAACATTACTTCATCCTCATTAAGCACCATAAAATCGTAGTAGTCGCCCCCCACTTGCTGATGTGCTTTATACACTGCACTAACTTCGTACTCCTCTGTTTTTGGTAAAGATTGCGGTAAAAGAATCGCTTGCATTTCTGCAGCAAGCTCTAGCTCTTTCTTAACACGCTCTTGGCGTAGTTTCTCTTGGCTCAGCTTTTTGTTTTCAATAGCAACTACCAATACATTGGTCAACGTTTCGATGAATCGCATGTGCTTTATCACAGGGCTGATGCGCACTTCCTGCTCTCCCTCGTCTCCGACAAGCAAATATGCAATTGGCTTATCATCTTGATGAACTGGAATTACGATATCAAATGATTCAGAGGAAGTGCCTGATAAAATCGTCAGTTCTTTTGTTTTGAAAAAAGACTCGTCTGTTACAACATTTGAGAATGTATTAGACATTCCAAACTGAAGAAGCGATGTCCAATTTTCACCCCTTGTGTACAAAATGACCTTCTCGATCATCAATTCCTCGCGAAGTACACGTTCGTATTCTGCCAAAAGTCTTTCAATAGGCAAATTCGCGTTGATGGCCTTTGTAATTTCCAAAAGCGCATTCAACTTAAAGTCGCGTTGTTTAACCTTAGCGGCTAGCCTATTGAGTTCTGCCATTATTTTAATTTTTCTATCAATCCAGGAAGGTTCCTGATGAGAGCGAGTTCACGGTATTTATGTTTTACATCTTCTGCGGGAGTGCCAAAATAGGTCTTTCCTCCTTCCAAATCTTTAGTGACACCACTTTGACCAAGTACTACTGCACCTTTTCCGATGGTCATTCCTGAAGCAATCCCTACTTGACCCCAAACGATTACTTGGTCTTCAATTACAACACATCCTGCAATCCCGACTTGCGCAGCAAACAAGCAGTTTTTTCCAATCACCGTGTCATGTCCAACATGCACATGATTGTCAATCTTCGTTCCTTCTCCAATACGGGTATCAGCGGTAAGACCTCTGTCAATAGCACAGCCAGCTCCAATTTCTACGTTGTCTTCAATCTCTATGCTACCACATGTATGCATTTTATCTCTTCCCGTTGGGCGGCTCTTATAGTAGAAAGCATCACCTCCAAGCACCGTATTGGCGTGTATGATGCAATTTTTTCCAATATGAATATTATCGTAGAGCACTACTCCTGGATGGATGATTGTATTTTCTCCGATAGAAATATTCGACCCCATGATTACACTTGGGTGAATTAAAGCTCCATCAGCTATTCTAATATCATTGCCTCTTGATGACATAGACATGTCAAAAGGAGCGAAGTGCTTATTGAGTCGATTAAAATCACCGCAAGGGTCCTCCGAGAAAATAAGAGCCTTTCCGTCGGGGCACACTACCTTTTGATTGATGAGAACGATTGTAGCAGCGCTATTGAGCGCCTTATCGTAATACTTCGGGTGATCAACAAATACAAGATCACCTGCTTTCACCTTGTGAATCTCATTAATGCCGAGCACTGGAAAATCAGACGGTCCTTCGAAAGTACAGCCAATGATATCTGCTATCTGCTTCAGGGTATATCCAGATGGTAGTCTCATGCAACAAATTTGGTGTAAGGAATTAACAAGCTAAAGAAAAGTAAAAATGTTTAATAACCTCTGTTTGGTGAAAAGCTAGGCGCAAAAAAATCCCTCTAACTTTCTGTTGGAGGGATTTAATATTTTAAAGAAGTGATTACTTCTTGATTCTTTCGTGGTATTGACCAGTAGTGGTATCTACTTTCACCCAGTCCTTTTCATTAATGAAGAGAGGAACACGAATTTCCACACCACAATCCAATTTTGCAGGTTTCATAGCATTTGTAGCTGTGTCACCCTTCAAACCTGGCTCCGTGTAAACAATTTCGCACTCGATGAAGTTTGGAAGATCGCATGACATTGGGGTATCGTCTTCAGTGTTGAATAACACGATACACTTCATACCTTCTTTCAAAAACTGTGGCGCTGAAATCATTTTCTCTTCGATTCCGATTTGCTCGAAATCTTCGAGGTTCATGAAGTTGAAGCCAGCTTCATCCTTGTACAAGAATTGATATTCTCTTGTTTCGATTCTAACAACGTCGATTTTCACACCAGAATTGAAAGTGTGGTCAACGATTTTACCATTGTTAAGATTCTTAAGTTTAGTACGTACGAAAGCAGGACCTTTACCTGGTTTAACGTGAAGGAATTCCATCACTTTCCATACGTGGCCTTCCATTTTAAAACAAAGACCATTTGAAATGTCGGCAGTAGTTGTTGCCATGTTTTTATCTGTTTTGGGGGTGCGAAGATAATTAAAGTCTAGGCTCAAAAAAAAGCCCCGCTGGAAAACCAGCGGGGCTCTAATTTTATAGAAGAGGTCTATTAACGTACTACTAGTTGGCTAGTAACAACGCTGTTACCTGCTTGTAGAGATACGCTATAAACACCTGCGTTCAATTCGCTAACGTTTACGCTCACTTGGTTTGAACCAGCGCCACGTACACCGAAGTTGTCAGTGCTAACGATACGTCCAGTGATGTCACGAACGATTACGTTTACGTTTGAGCTATTCAACAAGTTGAAAGAAATGTTTGCATTGTCTTGAGCTGGGTTTGGATAAACCTGAGCAGCTACGATATCACCTGCAGAAACTTCGTTTACAGAAATCGTTGGATCAAGGTTTACACGAACTGCTGGAGTGAAATTCCATCCTGTGAACCAGTTAGAAACACCACCTGTTCCGAAAGGACCGTAGTTAACTGTACCGAAGTCATCATCATACTGGTTAGCAGCGATGTAAAGACGCTCAGTGCTTTCAAACTTACGGATCTCAGCGATGTAAGACTTACCTGCTTCAAGAAGAGCAGCACCTGATTGGAAGAAGCTAAGGTTTGTGTACTCACCAGCAGCACCTTGGTCAAGCATAGCTTGAGTTACAGTGAATACGCCAGAGTTTGCTACTTGAGAAAGATCTTGGATGTTAGTCAATACTTCGTAGATGCTAACTTCAGCTTGAAGACCAGCGTCAGAAGCATCACCGAAAAGAACTAGCAATCCACCAGCTTGGGTTTCAGCGTTGATAGTGTAGATGTTACCGAAAGCAACGTCTTGGTCGCTGTTGAATGTACGCTGGAACAAGTCTAGGTTTGAATTGTGACCATAAGCGAATTCAGTAATATCGAATTCGTTTACACCAGAGTTACCTGATGGATCTTCGTCGTCTGGAAGAGTTACATCAACTTGGTAAGAACCAATTGCTGTAGGAAGGTTGAAAGGCTCAGTCCATACTGTATCAATTGTACCAGCCAAGATAGTTTCAGTTACTTCGTAAGTCTGACCATCAACAGCGAAAGTTACAGTTGAAGTTTGGTCAAGGTTACCAAAGTTTGCTACTTCAGCACCGAAACGTACTTCACCTGCTTGAGATGAAGGCACAGCGTGGTACTCATAAGCGTTAACGATATCACCTACCCAATTCTTACCCAATGTAAGGTCGTTGTCTGGAGTTTGGAAAACGCTAACGTCATCGATCATCCAAGCATAGCCATAATAACCTTTCCAACGGAAACGAATCCAGATGTTTGTAACGTCACCACCTGCAAGAAGAGATGAGAAGTTGAACACCTTTACTGTTGGGTTAGTAACTGGATCTTGAGTTTCCATAGTTGGCCATAACTCGAAACGAGCTGTACCTGGAGTAGTGTTCTCAGCAACTTCGTAAGTTGTTGGATCTGGCCAAGTAGTACCATCAGTAGAAATTTCTACTAGGCAATACTCGTTACCATCGCTTGTACCGTTATCCCACATTCTGTAAAATGTTTCAAAACGCAAGCTAAGTGAAGTTTCACCGGTAACGTCGATTGGGTTTGCAGTTTGGAACCAGCAGTTTTCTTCCCAAGTACCTGGAGTTGGTCCACCGAATTCGTCAGAGTCAACCATCATGAAACCGTCTGCAGCAGTAGTAGAAGAAATAGCATCAATAGCCGCTGGACCATTTGGTGAAAGACCTGTTCCACATTCGAAGTTGATACCAGCGATATACTGGGTCAAGCCAGCATCAGTATTAGCATTCTGGATTACCCAGTTGTCACAGTCTGAGAAAGTGTCAGACCAAATTTCAGCACGGTTAGCATTCGCATCATAAGCCGTTGTAGTAGGCTGATTGCGATAAGGCAACTTTCCTTGAGTTGCAGGATTCTGCTTGAATTGAGCAGAAGCAACAACTGAAGTACTAGCAGCAAGAGCAAGCAAGTAAATTTTCTTCATGTTAATTTATTTTAAAACGTAATAGGTTTTGAAAAGAGGCCAAATATAAAAATTCATTTAACCTTATCGATTCTTTAAAGAGAAATTTCGACCAATCAGCCATTTTTTTGACCGTTAGGACATAAAAAATACCATTTCATGACAAAAGTCCCTACCCAAAAAAAGGGATTACCTAATTATTTAGGCCATTGCGGACTTCGATTTTGATTTCTCAACTCGTCCTGCAACATAGATACTGATCTCATAGAGGAGTAATATTGGAAGAGAAACTAGAATCTGACTCGTAACATCTGGAGGTGTTATGATTGCAGCAACTATCAAATTCACTACAAATGCGTGTCTTCTATACTTTTTCAAAAAGGCGGAAGTCACCATTCCCAATTTTGCCAAGAAATAAATAAGGATGGGCAGCTGAAACATAAGCCCAGTGCCTAAAACAAGACTAGTAGTAAGTTTGAGATATGACAATACAGTAGATTGCACTTGTACATCTCCGAACTGGAAATTTCCTAAGAATTGAATAGACAAAGGAGCCAATATGAAGTATCCAAATAGCACTCCAGTGAAAAAAAGTAGCGATACAAAAAAGACGATTCCATTGACCGAGCTGATCTCTTTTTTATTGAGACCCGGTTTAATAAAACACCAGAGCTGATAAATGATCCAAGGAAAAGCAACGACGATGCCACCCACTATACAAACCAATAAATATGCGGAGAAATTACCTCCCATGGTAGTACTCTGAAGGGAGAAGTTCATTTCCTTGAAACACAATTTATCTCCTAAACCAAGAAAATCGGAGAGTTCGCACCACATGCGATAAGAAACGAAGTCGATGCGGCGAGGGCCCATTATTACTTCTTCAATAATGAACTGATCGAAAGATACTACCACAACGATACCGACGACCACTCCAAGAACCGCACGAAACAAGCGTTTGCGCAACTCCTCTAAGTGTTCTAAAAAAGACATATCCTTCGTCTCACTCATGATCTTTTCTCACTAAAAAATTCCTTCCTTCAGAATATCATGAAGGTGAATGATTCCTTTGTACTTATCGTTTTTGATAACTACCACTTGGGTAATATTGAAACTTTCCATCATGTGGAAAGCCTCTACAGCTAGTGCATTTGCATCAACTGTCTTTGGCGATTTTGCCATGATATCTTTTGCCGTAATTTTTCCAATATTGGTACTCTTTTCAAGCATTCTTCGGATGTCACCATCAGTTACAATTCCTTTCAGTTGACCTTTTTCCAATACAGCTACTGCTCCTGCTCTTCCTCTTGAGATTGCAATAATGACCTCTTTGATTGGAGTGTCTGCCGACACTTCTCGCTTCTCGTCAGTATTGAGAATATCTCCGACTTTGGTGTAAAGCTTTTTACCTAAAGCACCACCTGGGTGGTACTTCGCAAAGTCTTGAGAGCTAAAGCCGCGTTGTTCCATTAATGCCACTGCAACCGCATCACCCATCGCTAATTGCGCTGTTGTGCTAGAGGTTGGAGCTAAATTATTTGGACAAGCCTCTTTCTCGATTGGGGTTTTCAGAATCAAATCACTGTGCTTGGCTAAAAATCCATTTTGATTAGCCACCATACCGATGAGCGTATTGCCCATACTTTTTACCAATGGAACTAATACTTTGATTTCAGGAGAGTCTCCACTTTTCGAGATGCAGAGCACCATGTCAGATTTCTGGACATTGCCTAAATCACCATGGATTGCATCGGCAGCATGCATGAAAACTGCAGGCTGGCCAGTGCTATTGTATGTTGCTACAAGCTTTTGTGCAATGTTGGCGCTTTTGCCAATTCCTGTGATTACCAAACGACCTTTCGATTTCAAAATCGCCTTAACGACTTTTTCAAAAGATGCGTCGATTTGATTCTCCAATGCAGCTATTGTTTCCGCTTCTATGCGAATGGTGCGCTTCGCCGCTTCGATTATGTCATTTCTTTTTTTCACCTTGGGCGCAAAGATGCGACAAACATACTTATTCGCATATATTCTTGTAAAAAGGAATAAAATATACCTTGTAAAAAAGTTTGTAACCTCGTTCCTTCGTGGTTATATTCGCGTTCCTTTAGAAAAAAGCAACGTGCTCTTTCGAAAAGGAAAGTCCTTCAGATGAAATCATTCTAAACGTTTAAGGTATCGACAAGAAATTTACCTATATTTAAAAACGTTACAGTAAAGTAATTCGAAATGAATACAGTAGTTGACCTTTCACCTAGAGAGGCATTAAAGAATTTTTTTGGTTTCGACCAATTCAAAGGCCTCCAAGAAAGTGTAATTAATTCTATACTAGACGGTAAGGATACGTTTGTGATCATGCCTACTGGTGGCGGCAAATCGCTATGTTACCAGCTTCCAGCATTAATGCTTGATGGTACCGCTATCGTAGTATCTCCCCTCATCGCTCTTATGAAAAACCAAGTAGACGCCATGCGCGGCTTCTCGGATGAGGACGGTGTAGCCCACGTAATCAATTCTTCTCTCAATAAGACAGAAATTGCTCAGGTAAAAGCAGATATTCTTTCAGGAAAAACCAAACTTCTTTACGTTGCCCCAGAATCTCTTAACAAAGACGAGAATGTAGAATTCTTGAGAAACGTTAAGATCTCTTTTGTAGCAATCGACGAAGCTCACTGTATATCCGAATGGGGCCATGACTTCAGACCGGAATACCGCAGACTGAAGCCTATCATTCACCAAATTGCTGATGTGCCGATCATGGCACTCACCGCAACAGCTACACCGAAAGTGCAGCAGGATATTCAAAAGAATTTAGGAATGATGGATGCTCGCTTCTTCAAAGCGTCATTCAATAGAGCAAATCTCTATTATGAGATTCGTCCAAAACATAATGTTGGAAAAGGAATTATTCAATACATCAAAGCTAATTCTGGAAAAAGCGGTATCATCTATTGCCTATCGCGTAAAAAAACAGAAGAGCTTGCTGAATTGCTTCAGGTAAACGGAATCAAAGCTCTTCCTTACCACGCAGGTATGGATAGCCACCAACGAAGCAGTGTTCAAGATAAATTCTTGATGCAAGATGTGGATGTTATTGTAGCTACCATTGCATTCGGAATGGGTATCGATAAACCGGACGTGAGGTTTGTAATTCACCACGACATTCCAAAATCTCTAGAAAGCTATTATCAAGAAACAGGAAGAGCGGGTAGAGATGGTGGAGAAGGCGTCTGCGTAGCATTTTACAGCCCAAAAGACATTGAGAAATTAGAAAAATTCCTTCAAGGAAAGCCTGTCGCAGAGCAAGAAATCGGAATGCAGCTTTTACAAGAAGTAATTGCTTACGCCGAAACTTCTATGAGCCGCAGAAAATATCTCCTTCACTATTTCGGCGAAGAATGGGATGAAGTAAACGGTGAAGGCGCTGGAATGGATGATAACTCAAGAAATCCGAAAGAGAAGTTTGAGGGTAAAGAATATGTGAAGTTGATTCTTGATACCATCGTTTCATTCAAAGAAATGCATAAAGGCAAATTCATTTGCAATGTGCTCTGTGGAGTGAAAAACTCTGAAGTGACCACATACAAAGGTCATTTGAATGAAAACTTTGGAGAAGGAAAAGAACATGATGAGAAATTCTGGAACGCCATCATTCGTCAAATGCTTGTTCGTGGCCTTCTCAGAAAGGAAATAGAAACTTATGGAACACTCAAGCTTACCGATGAAGGTAAGGCATTCTTAAAGAAGCCAGAGTCCTTCATTCTTGTCAAAGAAGAAGAGATTGGTGAAACGGATGAGGATGGTGAATTACTTCTTCCTAAACAAGGAGGTGGTGCTGCAGATGAGCAACTCTTCAACCTTCTAAAAGAA
>JAIXWP010000083.1 GCA_027491215.1 Flavobacteriales bacterium
ACTACATCATACGGTTGCTCTATTGAAAGTGAAGTGCTCACGGTCATCAATAATGTTGATGAAAACGAATGGAGCCAACTTGTATCTATATATCCGAACCCAGCAAAAGAAGCCTTCACATTGAGTATTGAAGGAGGTGATTTTGTTTGGGAAAAATTGACCGTCTACTCATCTATTGGTCAGCTTGTTTTAGATGTTCAAAATCCATCGCATCTAACAAGCCTCACGATTAACACTGATGCGCTCGCAGAGGGAAGTTACATTTTACAACTTTCCAATGGTACTCAGTTGGTGACGAAGAAATTGACGATTATCAAATAGGATTTTCAACCATACTAATCTGATGTGAAATGGCATTCCAAAGCTGAATTCTAGCTTGGAGTGCTGCTTTCACTGCTGCAGTAGCTTCATTCCATTTTTGCTCATCTGTGCCGCAAAGTTCGCTGGTCATTTCATAAGCTAGATGCGAGTGATGATCACCATCCACTTCGATGTGACGCTCTAGGTAGTATAGCATTGTGGTCAATTCTTTTGGTGCTGTTTTTTGAAGTTCTTTCACGAATGAAATAAACATTCCGGGTATAAGATCTTCACGCCCAAAAGTGAACACAGCCGCTTGAATATGCGCCTGATTAGTATTGATTGTTTCGAAAGTATTATTCACAAAGGCTTGAGCAGCGGCTGGTGCTTGGGCCATGTTTAACGCGTCGTCTACCTTCAAGCTATTTTTCAAAAAATCAATAAATCTCTCAATTGAAGTAGTGTCGCAACCCGCATTGCGCATTGCTTTCTGATAGAGTTCAAAGTGACTAGTACGCGCGCCCTCTTCATCAACATCGCTTTCTTCTCCAACCACAATTTCATTGATTAAAAATCTTGTATTGGCATTTCCAATAGGAACCCAGGGCACCTCAACACAAGTAAGGTTTCTTTGAAGGGCTTTCAGCAAAGACATAAAATCCCACACAGCGTAGATGTGATGCTGCATAAAAACTTGAAGGTCTTCGATGCTTTTAATATCGCTATAGACAGAATGTTGCACCAATTGATCTTTCAAAGGAGCAACTTCTTGTTTTAATTTATTGAGAAAAAATTCTGTTGTCATATCAATTTCGAATAACTGAAAAAATCAAATCTTGTTCATCCTAATTCTAAGGCACCTTTGATTTTTGGGGCGCAAAAATAAGAGGTTGCATCCATCGATTTGTGACAGAGTTTTTGATCATTGGGCGAAAAACAGGTCTATTGATAGACAAATAGTCCCTAAACTACGATTACCTCTCAGTTTTTTACGATAAACGTCCTTGTGTTGAAATCTTCCAAAAAAGTATTAAATGTCCTTTCAGGTACACAAGACTTTTGTATTGGTCCATGAAAGGATTCAACGAGAATCATTTTTTGAGCTAAACCTAACACGAACTAAGACCTTTATTCAAGCGAGAACCCTTCACCTATGAGAGGAATATTTACTTTTTTACAAAGTGCGAAACACCTTGTGGCCGCCATCATTTTAATGTTTGGTAGCATTGGCGCTGTAGCTCAATTCGATACTGAATTCTGGATGCCACCTATTTGGGATGTTTCCAATATCGACAGAAACAGCCCGTCAAACTTGTTCATTACAACCCCGTTTGATTTTCCTGTCAATGTTCAAGTGACCACATCGGATGGTACCACTTTCGTTTTTAATGGAACTGTCACTTCGGGAAGTCCGCTTTCAGTGCCACTTACACCTGTTCTTGGGCAAACAAACATTGAAGGAGTTCCAAGTACCAACCAAGGTCTGCACATTACCTCATCAGCACCAATTCAGTGCACACACAAAGTTGCCGGTGGAACCAACCAGACCTTGGTGATTCTCAAAGGAAAAAATGCATTAGGACAAGAGTTTTACTGTGGTTCTCAAGTAAGAAATTTGAACTCTAACTATGGTCCTGAAGAATATCACTTCATCTCTGTAATGGCGATGGAAAATAACACACAGGTTACTTTCCAAACTCCATTTACCATGTATGGTTCTGCAGGAGCTCTTGCTAATCCACATGTAGTAACTCTTCAAGCTGGACAGAGCTATTTGATTCGTGGTAATAGTCCTACCCAGCACGTAGCAGGCGCACGAGTTACATCAAACAAAGACATTGTAGTTAATAGCGGATCAACTCACACCCGTATCTCTGGAACCGGCGCCAACGCCGCAGACGGTGGAACAGACCAGCTAGTTCCGATTGGACTTGCAGGTACCGAATGGGTAATCATAAAAGGTAACAACAACTTCCCGTGGGACTATGCAATCGTTGTTGCAACACAAAACAACACCAACGTGTACATTGACGGTTCTGCAACTCCAGTTGCAACTATTAACGCTGGTCAGTTTTTCGATTGGACAACCACTGGAACATTTGGAGCACCGCACTATATCCGCACGGATCGCAGAGCATATGTCTATCACGTTTCGGGTTGCTCTCAAGACGAAGAAGTAGATATGTCTGCAATGCCCGAAATATCGTGTACAGGCTCTCGATACATCGAGTTCTCTCGTTTCAATCAAGCAGGCCTTCTAGAAAATCTGCAGGTACTTATTCCACCAACAGCAGAATCGACACTTAAATTAAATGGTGTTGATTACGACTTAATACCTGGGGTTGTTATTCAGAATGTTCCAGGCCTTACAGGTTGGAGAGCTGCAACATATCCAAATGCTAGCTTACCTACTAACAACATTCTTACCTCACAAGGTTTCTTTCATGCTGGTTGGCTGACCGGTAATGGAAGCACTGGTGCCTTTGGATATTTATCCGGATTCGATGATGCATTTGAATTCCAAGATCCTTTTGCTGCAGACCCAATCCCAACAACTATTTATAATGTTGCTACACTATGCCAAGGTCAAAGCGTCGACCATTGCCTCAAGGTGTATAGCTGCGGTGCAAACAACTTCATAGATAGCTTTACAGGTAATGAAGGAAACGTTGTTATCGCTCCACCCTCTTCCCCATCAGACACTTGTTTTAGATATACCGCACCTTTCAATTTTGTTGGTAGAGACACTGTCACTTTTGTGGTTTCTAATGAGTTTGGATTTGAAGGTTCAATCGACCTCATATTCACAGTTGTCAATCCAGACACACCGATTAATGCTGGTCCCGATCAATTCACTTGTGGTGCGTCATCTGCAACGCTTTCTGCAATCAATCCTGATCCACTTGCAGTGGGATATTGGACTGTATCTGTCGGATCTGGTGTACTTGTGAATCCGAATTCACCGACGACAGTAGTGAACAACCTTTCCGCTGGAGTCAATGCCTTTATATGGCACCAAGACTATCCATCATGTGGAGTAAACAAAGTGGACCTCGTTCAAATAACAAGATTCTCTGGCACACCTCCAGCTGCTGCTGCGGGTCCAGATGCGAATCTTTGTTCAAGCACTACTTATATAATGCAAGCAAACAATCCAAGCGTTGCTGCGATTGGAACATGGTCTATCACTTCTGGTAGTGCTACGATTGCAAACATTAATCTTGCGAATACACTCATCACCAACCTCGCAATTGGTGTCAATACTTTCAGCTGGAGTATCAGCAATGGGCCATGTCCCGGTGGTGATACTACGGATGAAATAGTCATTCGTGTATTCAACCAAAATCACCCTGCTGCGAATGCAGGGCCTGATCAATCCATTTGTGGAACATCAAGTGGTGGAGCAGGTATTACCGCTTCACTCACTGCAAATGCTGCACAAGTGCCTGCAGTTGGGTCGTGGTCTGTGATCGCTGGTACAGGAACTTTCGCAAATGCGAATTCACAGAATACAGTAGTCAGTGGATTGAGTATTGGAACAAATACATTCCGATGGACAATTAACAATGGTCCTTGCGGAACATTGACTGACGAGGTAACAATTATTGTGTTCAGTCCAACGTCTCCAAACGCGACTGCGGGTCCAGACCAAACCGTTTGCTTGCCAACCAACTCAACAAACCTAGCAGGTAATACTCCAACAGCACCGGCAGTTGGAACCTGGACCGTCATTGCTGGTTCTGGAGCATTTGCAAATGCAAACTTACCTACCACTAGTGTATCTGGTTTGTCACTTGGAACCAATACTTTCAGATGGACTGTCAATAACGGACCGTGTCCAGGTGCAGTAACATTTGATGAAATTACGATTGTTGTTTTCCCTGTATCACAACCAACAGTAAATGCAGGACCCGATCAATCATTCTGTTTTACTTCTACACCAATATCTGCAACACTTGCAGGAAGCGCCATTACCGCTCCTGGGACAGGACTATGGACCGTTGTGAGCGGAACTGCAACTTTCGCAAACGCATCTAATCCTAACACAACAGTGACTGGATTAAGTCTTGGAAATAACGTGCTGCAATGGACAGCATCCAATGGGACCTGTGATCCCTCGGTGAGTGATCAAATGATCATTACTGTTTTCAATGGAAATATCTCTACAGCTTTTGCTGGTCCAGATGGTGCAATTTGTGCGCCTGCGACAACATACACCATGTCTGCCACCGCAGCAGTTGCTCCATCCACAGGTTTATGGACTCAAACAAGCGGACCAAGCGGTGCAGCTATTAGCAACACATCCTCACCGACAACACAAATCACAAACCTGACTTCTGGGGTTTATGTATTTAGATGGACCATCCAAAATGGACCATGCGGTAACACAGTATTTGATGAAATGACATTGAACGTTTTCAATGCCTCTTCACAAACAGCTAATGCTGGTCCTGACCAATCACTTTGCTTCACAGGTATCGTTGGAGTAAGCGCTACAATGGCTGCTAATACGGTCACTGCGCCATCAACAGGAACATGGACATTGGTGACTGGTGGTGGAACCATTGTTACACCAAACAGCCCAACCACAACCATTTCTAATTTACCCGTTGGTATAAATATCTTCCGTTGGACAGTCAACAATGGAGTATGCGGTAGCTCAAATGACTTGGTTGCCATTTTTGTATTTAGCTCATCGCAAGCTTCGGCCAATGCGGGTCCTGATCAAACAATTTGTTCTTCAACTACAACAGTAAACATGGCGGGTAACAACGTTACTTCACCAGCCACTGGAGTTTGGACACAAGTAAATGGTCCATCGACATTGACATTCGCGTCCGCATCAAGCGCAAACACATCAGTTACTGGAATGGTAGCTGGTGTTTATACATTGCAATGGACTATCAATAATGGACCATGTTCTTCACCATCTATTGTAAGTGATCAGATGACATTGACTGTATTCCCTGCAGCACAAACCGCAGCGAACGCAGGACCAGATCAGAGCATTTGTAATACAACAACATCAATAAACTTAAATTCTAATACTCCAATTTTCCCAGCAACAGGTCAGTGGAGTATTGTATCCGGAAGCGGTACATTCACTAATTCTACTTCACCGGTTACATCAGTAACAGGTCTTGGAGTTGGTGTGAATTGTTTCAGATGGACTATCAATAATGGACCATGCGGTTCACCAACAATTGATGAAGTTTGCATCACAGTATTTGATGTAAATGCTCCAGCTGCAAATGCAGGAACCGATCAATCATTCTGTTTGCCTCAAACATCAACCACGCTTAACGCTAACAACGCCACCTTCCCAGCGACGGGAGCTTGGACAGTTATAGCGGGAACGGGAACATTTTCAAATGCGTCTTCATCATCTTCATCTGTTTCTGGGTTGAGCTTGGGTACAAATACATTCCGTTGGACCATCAATAATGGTTCATGTGGCACCATCACATTTGACGAAGTAACCATTACGATTTTCAATAGTGCGCTCGCTCCTCCAAATGCAGGTCCAGACGCTAACCTATGTACTCCAACAAGTACTTATGTTATGCAGGGAAGTACTGTCGCTACTCCTGCTACAGGTGTATGGACACTGATTGCGGGTACAGGTACAATTGCCAATCCAAACAGCCCAACTACATCAATATCTGGATTAGGAATTGGTGCAAATATTTTCAGATGGACAATTCTGAATGGTCCTTGCCCAGCAGGTCAGGATTTTGATGAAATGACCATTTTCGTTTATGACGAAAACCAACAAAACGCAAATGCAGGACCCGATCAATCTCTTTGCTTTACAGGCATTGTAGGCGTGAGCGCAACGATGGCCGCATCACCAGTTATCTTCCCTGGCACTGGTCAATGGACAGTAATTCAAGGAAGTGGAACGTTTGCCAATGCATCAAATCCTAACACACAAATTCTAAACATTGGTGTTGGTCAAAATATATTCCGATGGACAGTAAACAATGGTCCTTGCGCGAATGCAACAACATTTGACGAAGTAACTGTTCTTGTTTATTCTGGTGCACAAGCAGCAGCAAATGCAGGTCCGGACCAATCACTTTGCTCTACTAACCCAAGCACAACACTTGCTGCAAACAGTATTACCTTCCCGGGTACAGGTCAATGGACAGTCGTGCAGGGCACTGCAACTTTTGCAAATGCATCAAGTCCTACAACAACTGTTTCTGGACTAAGCACTGGAACAAATGTTTTGCAATGGACCATCAATAATGGCCCTTGTGCACCTAGCACTACAACCGATCAAGTAACAATACTTGTTTACAATAATGCACAAGCGCCAGCTAACGCAGGCCCAGATTTTACGGCATGTACTTCACAAGGATCAATTACTTTAACTGGTACATCATTCACATTCCCAGCAACAGGAACGTGGGCATTAGTAAGTGGATCAGCAACAATTACAAACCCTAACCAAGCGACTACTACTGCAACTGCGCTTGGAGTTGGAACAAATATTTTTAGCTACACTATCAACAACGGTCCTTGTGCAGCGCCAACTGTAGACCAAGTAACGGTCATTGTTTATTCTGCTTCACAAGCAGCTTCTAATGCAGGACCTGATCAATCGATTTGTTTGCCAACGAACAGTGTATCACTTTCTGCAAACAGTTTGATTTCGCCTGCTACAGGTGTTTGGACACTTATTTCTGGATCCGGAACTATTACATCTCCTAACACACCAAATACAACTGTAACAGCATTAGGAATAGGAGAAAATATTTTCAGATGGACCATTTCAAATGGACCATGTTCACCAACACAAACAGTTGACCAAGTAAGTATCATTGTGTTTAACAATGCGCAAGCAGCTGCCAACGCAGGACCTGATCAAAGTTTCTGCGAACCCGTTTCGAGTGCAACACTTGTTGGTAATACTGCAACATTCCCAGCATCGGGTCAATGGACATGGGTATCTGGACCAACTACTCCAGTGATTACCGCACCATCAAGTGCAACAACACAAGTAACAGGTTTAGGAGTTGGTGCCAATGTATTTAGATGGACCATCACGAATGGACCTTGTGCACCGGCATCAACAAATGATGAAGTAACCATCTTCATTTTTGATGCGGATCAACCTGCAGCGAATGCCGGACCTGATCAATTCTTATGTTCACCTGCATCAACAACGCAGCTTGCAGGAAACAACGCTCTTTTCCCTGCGACAGGCACATGGACATTGATTCAAGGAACAGGAACAATTGCAAATGCAAACTCTCCAACTAGTAATATTTCTGGATTATCAATTGGAGAAAATATTTTCAGATGGACCGTTTCAAATGGACCATGTAGCAACTCAACAACATTTGACCAAGTAAGTATTTTCGTTTACGATAGTAATGCTCCAGCAGCAAATGCAGGACCAGATCAAAGTATATGTACACCAACAAGCTCTATAGTGATGGCTGCAAACGCAGCAGTATTCCCTGGAGCTGGAACGTGGACATTGATCTCGGGCTCAGGTATTATTGTAAATGCAAATTCTCCAACAACAACAATCAACAACTTAGCCGTTGGACAAAACATATTCCGTTGGACCATCAACAATGGTGCATGCGGATCACAAACAACATTCGACGAGGTAAGTATTTTTGTATTCTCGAATAGCTCACCAAGTGCGAATGCTGGCCCAGACCAAAATATTTGTACTCCAATCACCTCAACAACGCTTGCAGGTAGTGTTCCAGTTTTCCCATCAACAGGAGTTTGGACTTGGGTTTCAGGACCATCGGCTCCTGTAATCTCAAACCCAAGCAATCCTGCAACTGCAGTTAGTGGTTTGACAGTGGGTGTACACGTATTCCAATGGACGGTGAACAATGGTCCTTGTGCTGCGGGTATTACAACAGATCAAATGACCATCAATGTGTTTGATGGAAATGCGCCTCTTGCGAGTGCCGGAGCGGATCAAGAAATTTGTTTACCTACGACAAGTACAAACATGACTGCTACTCCTGCAACCTTCCCTGGAAGCGGAGTTTGGACACTCATTCAAGGTTCAGGAGCCATCACTAGCCCAACTTCTGCTACAACATCTATCACTGGTTTAACAGTAGGAGAAAACATTTTCAGATGGACAGTTTCAAATGGTAATTGTACTCCTTCATCATCATTTGATCAAGTAAGTATTTTCATCTTTGATAACACTCAAGCAGCTGCAAACGCAGGAGCAGATCAGAGTTTCTGCGAACCGACGTCATCAACGACACTAGTCGGAAACAACATCACATTCCCTGCAACGGGTCAGTGGACGTGGGTTTCAGGACCAACGACACCAACTATCGTCTCCGCAAATAATCCATCAACAGCCGTAACAGGACTCGGTGTTGGGGCGAATGTATTCCGTTGGACTATTGATAATGGACCTTGCGCACCATCAACAACACAAGATGAAATCACCATTCTCATCTTTGATATTGATCAGCCCGATGCAAATGCTGGTCCCGATCAATCATTGTGTTCGCCAACATTCAACACATTACTTTCAGGTAACGTAGCAACCTTCCCATCGAGCGGTCAATGGACATTGATCTCTGGAACAGGAACCATTGTCAATCCAACATCTCCAACAACTGCAGTAACAGGATTGAGTATCGGTGAAAACATTTTCAGATGGACAGTGAGCAATGGGCCTTGTGCGAATGCTACAACATTTGACCAAGTAAGCATCTTTGTATTTGATAGTGCTGCACCATCAGCAACTGCTGGACCAGATCAAAGTATTTGTACTCCTACAGGTAGTGTTGTAATGGCTGCAAATGCAGCTGTATTCCCAGGAACGGGTGTTTGGACATTGGTTTCGGGATCTGGACTAATTGTAAATCCAACATCACCAACAACCACAATAAACAACCTTGCTGTTGGACAAAATATCTTCAGATGGACCATTAACAATGGTGCATGTGGATCTCAAACAACCTTTGATGAAGTAAGTATTTTCGTGTTCTCTGAATTCTCACCAATTGCAAATGCAGGTGAAGATCAAGACTTGTGTACACCGATTACTTCAACGAATCTTCAAGGTAGTGTCCCCATTTTCCCTTCATCAGGATTCTGGACATTTATCTCTGGACCTTCTACTCCAACCATTGTAGATCCAACTAATCCTAACACACTTGTAACGGGATTAGCAATAGGACCAAACGTATTCCAGTGGACCGTAACGAACGGACCTTGTGCATCAGGTGTTACCACTGATCAAGTAACTATCACATTATTTAATGGTGGTGCGGCAACACCAAACGCTGGACTTGATCAAGAAATTTGCTCTCCATTAAGCAGTGTGCAACTTGGAGCAGATGCCGCAGTCTTCCCTGGAGTCGGCGAATGGACACTTATTAATGGTACTGGAACATTTGTAGATATCAATGATGAAAGTACCATCGTAAACGGATTAACCATTGGTGTAAATACGTTCCGTTGGAGCGTAAACTATTCAACATGTGGTTCTCCATTTGATGAAGTAGATATCATCGTTTACGACTCAAGTCAAGGCGCAGCGGTTGCTGGACCAGATCAACAAATCTGTACACCTGACAACAGTGTAAGCATGGCTGCTGACGCGGTGCTTAGTCCTGGCTTTGGAACATGGTCACTCGTCTCAGGTAGCGGTGCAATTCAAAACATAAACGATCCAAATACACTCATTACTAACTTACCAGTTGGAGAAAACATCTTTGTTTGGACAGTGTATAACGGTTCTTGTTTGGCCCCTGCATTAACGACAGATACTGTAAGCATCTTCGTATTCTCCACTGACAACCTCGATGCAAGCGCTGGTCTAGATCAAAGCTTCTGTACTCCAACAAACAGCGCTCTATTGACCGGTAGTGCATTGATATTCCCATCAACAGGAATATGGACTATCGAACAAGGAACAGGTAATATCGCAGATCCAACTTCACCATTCACAACGATCACAGATTTAACAGTAGGTGAAACGATTTTAAGATGGACTGTAAATAATGGACCATGCCCTAATACAATCAGTGCAGATGAGATGAGCATATTCATCTTTGATGAAACACAAGCAGCAGCAAACGCTGGTGCCGACCAAGAGTTGTGTTCAACAAATCCATCAACTACTCTCGCTGGAAACAATGTGATTTTCCCTGCGACTGGATTGTGGACCGTTGTTCAAGGAACCGCAATTTTTGCTGATGCGACAAATCCTTCTACTACTGTTTCTGGATTGAGCATTGGAACAAATATTCTTCAGTGGACCATCGAAAACGGACCATGCGATCCATCATCTACAACTGACCAAGTAACAATCATTGTATTTGATAACGCACAAGCTCCAGCAAACGCAGGACTTGATATCGATGCGTGTACATCACAAGGTGGTGTAACTGTAAATGGAACTGCATTCACATTCCCTGCAACAGGCGTATGGGCACTAGTGTCAGGAAGTGGTACTATCACCACTCCAAACAGTGCAACAACTACAATTACCAACCTAGGTGTTGGAACAAATGTATTTAGCTATACTATCAATAACGGGCCATGTGCAGCGCCTTCTGTTGACTTCATCAACGTTGATACATTCGATGAATTCCAACCTGAAGCGAATGCTGGTGATGATCAAATTTTATGTTCTCCTATTTCCACAACTACTGTTACAGGAAGTGCTGTCACTTATCCTGCAGTAGGTACTTGGACATTGGTTCAAGGCACGGGAACGATCGTGTCTCCAAATAGCCCAACGACAACCATCAATGGTTTATCCATCGGAGTGAATGTACTTAGATGGACGATTTCAAACGGACCATGTGATCCAACTGAAACGTTTGATGAATTAACTATTACCGTTTACAATTCTGCTCAAGGTCCAGCTCAAGCTGGCAACGATCAAGAAATTTGTACGCCTTCCAACACCGTAAACATGACAGCCGATGCTGTACTTGCTCCAGGATTTGGTACTTGGTCAATCATCGCGGGAAGCGGGGTATTCACTGATATAAACGATCCTAATACCCTTGTTACTAATTTACCTGTTGGAGAAAATATCTTCGTATGGACTGTTTATAATGGAACATGTCTTGCTCCAGAATTGACAACAGATACGGTAGGCATATTTGTATATGAAACGGATAACTTGGATGCTGATGCAGGTGTTGACCAAAGCTTCTGTACTCCTGTATCATCTGCAACGCTAACAGGCAGTGCGTTGATTCAGCCATCTACTGGTCTTTGGACCATCCTGCAAGGAACAGGTGTGATCAGTAATCCAACTTCTCCAACAACAACTATTACAGGTTTGACAGTTGGTGAAACAGTTGTAAGATGGACAGTTAACAATGGACCATGTCCTAACACTATTACCGAAGACGAATTGAGCATCTTCCTCTTTGATGAAAATCAAGCAGACGCGAATGCTGGTCCTGATCAAGAATTGTGTACTCCAACAACAAGCACTACACTTCAAGGAAATGCAGTAACGTTCCCTGCCATCGGAACATGGACTGTTCTTTCTGGTACTGGAATATTCGCTGATGCAAATGACCCTAACACAACTGTAACAGGCTTGTCTGTAGGACAAAATAGCTTCCATTGGACCATCAATAATGGCCCATGTGCAAATGGAATCACAACCGATGCGGTAAATATTTTCGTGTTCGACGAGAATAATCCAATTGCTAATGCAGGCACGGATCAAGAGGTTTGCTTGCCTACAACAACTGTAACACTTCAAGGTAGTTCTTATACTTTCCCTGCGAACGGTGTATGGACATTCTTACAAGGCTCTGGCACGATCACAAACATCAATGATCCTGGAACAACTGTAACTGATCTTGCAGTCGGAACAAATATTCTCGTGTGGTCTGTTTCAAATGGACCATGTGCTCCGAGTATAACGACAGACCAAGTTGAGATTCGTGTTTACGATGTCGATGCACCACTTGCAAATGCAGGTGCAGATCAAGAATTGTGCGAGCCGAATACTACTACTAACATGGCTGCGCTCGTGCCGACAACTCCGGGCTTTGGCACATGGAGCGTACTATCAGGTGCACCATCAGTAACCATTGCAGACGTCAATGATCCTTTCACTGAAGTCACTGGTTTAGCCGTTGGTCAAACCATCTTATTGTGGACTGTCTACAATGGACCTTGTGATAATAATGGTTCTTTCGACGTGGTATCCATCTTCGTATTTGAGTCTTCTCAACCTGCGGCAAATGCAGGTCCTGATCAAGATATCTGTACGCCACAAACCACTGCAAACCTCGTTGCAAATAATGTCATCTTCCCAGCTACGGGTACATGGACATTGCAAAGTGGTTCGGGAACTATTGTGAATCCAACAAGCCCCGTAACCATCGTTGAAAATCTGGGTGTTGGTGCCAACGTATTCTGTTGGACTATCAGCAACGGTCCTTGTGACCCTCCGACAACAACTGACTGTGTAACAATCAATGTATTTGATTCTGGTCAATCGGCTGCTAACGCTGGTCCTGATCAAGAATTCTGCTTACCTACTACATCGAGCGTCCTTGTAGGATCTGCGATCGTTGGTTCAGCTGTTGGTCAGTGGAGCATCGTTCAAGGTGGTGGTTTCATCTCTAATATTTCTTCTGCTATCACAAATATTTCGAACCTTCCTCAAGGTGAAAACATCTTCAGGTGGACGGTAGATAACGGTAGCTGTGGTACGACACAAGATGAGGTTTCAGTTTTCATCTATAACAATGACGCTCCGGAAGCAGATGCTGGAGAAGATGTGTCATTCTGTACTCCGACGAGCACTTACACCATGACTGCAAACACTCCAGAAATTCCTGGACTTGGAACATGGAGTATTGTAAGCGGACCAGGTCTTACAGGAACTGGTACCATCGATGACATCAATAATCCAACTGCAAACATTAGCGGTTTGGTTATCGGTGAAAACAGATTCTCATGGACGATCTACAATGGACCATGTGAAGTTCCAACTACTGATCTCATCTCCATCTTCATCTATGATGAAAACCAACCAGTAGCTGACGCCGGTGAAGATCAAGAAATCTGCTTGCCTCAAACAGCTGTTGATCTTGACGCTAACGATCCTATCTTCCCTTCTGCGGGTCAATGGACTATTCTTCAAGGTAGCGGAACTATTACAGATATAAATGATCCTAACACTTCTGTAACTGACCTTGCTCAAGGAAATAATATTCTACAATGGACAACCAATAACGGACCTTGTGATCCATCCATCACTTCCGATGTTGTAACAATCTCTGTATTTGATCCAAACGCTCCTGAAGCGGATGCTGGTCCAGATCAATCATTCTGTGAACCAGTTAGCAGTACCAATATGGCAGCGCTTCTCCCTTCTATTCCAGGTGTTGGCACTTGGACACTTGTTGGCGGAACTGGAACAATTGCAGATATCAATGATCCAAATACATTGATAACAGATCTTGTTGTTGGCGAAAACTGCTTCCTATGGACCGTTTATAACGGACCATGTGAAGAGCCTACAGAGGATGTTGTGTGCATTTACATTTACCCGTCTGATCAGCCAATCGCAGATGCTGGTGAAGATCAAGAGCTTTGCACTCCACTCACCGAAACACAGCTCACCGCTAACGCAGTCGAATTCCCTGCTCTCGGTGTATGGACACTCATAAGCGGATCAGGAACCATCAATGATATCTACGATCCAAATACTATTGTTACCGATCTTGGCGATGGTGTGAACCAATTCCTATGGGCAATTGACAATGGTGCTTGTGATAATCCTATCTCATCTGATATCGTGGAAGTACGTGTCTATAGCGAAGATCAAACAGATGCTAACGCAGGATTAGATCAAGAATTCTGTCTTCCAACAAACAGTACTACTGTGAATGGAAATGAATTAATCGCAGCAGCAACTGGCACGTGGACGTTAATCGATGGCGGCGGAACAATTGTGAACCCAACAAGCTCAACTACTGACATCGTAGATCTACCAATCGGAAATAACATATTCGTCTGGGAAGTATATAACGGACCTTGTGGTGTAACAACAGATACCATCACCATCTCTATTTTCAATCCTTCTGAAGTGATTGCACTTGCTGGTGACGATGCATCTTATTGTACACCTGACGATACACATTGTATGTCAGCTAGCGTTCCATCAGAACCAGCAATCGGTACATGGATTTTAATTACGGGTATTGGAAATATTGAAGACCCAAATGATCCAAACACTTGCATCACAGGATTAGGAGTTGGAGAAAATATCTTCATGTGGTGTATCGACAATGGGCCATGTGGCTCGACTTGCGATATCATGTCGATATTCGTTTACAACCAAGCGACTCCTGACGCGAATGCAGGACCAGATATCGAAATTTGCTTACCAACAAATGCGGTAGCTATGGCTGCTTCATCTGCTGAGTTCCCAGCAATTGGTCAATGGTCACTTTTATCCGGAAGCGGAACCATCACTGACCTGAACAGTCCTAACGGTATCATGGCCGACCTAGGACTTGGAACCAACGTTTTTGTTTGGACAGTTAATAATGGTGTTTGTCCGAATGGTATCACTTCTGATACTGTTGAGGTTCGCGTATTCGATCCAAGTGCAGAATTACCAAATGCTGGACCTGACCAATTTATCTGTACGCCACAAAATACAGTGACAATGGCCGCAAACGCCGCACAAGATCCTTCATTCGGATTCTGGAACTTGATTCAAGGAAGCGCAACGATTGCTGATATCAATGATCCGCTCACTGAAGTATCTGACCTCGGTGTAGGAATAAATATTTTAACATGGAGCTTCTACAACAGTAACTGCTCTGAATTCCCTCCAACGGATACGGTACGTGTACTTGTGTATGATGAAGGTCAGCCACCTGCAGATGCCGGTCCTGATCAAGAGTTCTGTTTCCCAACAAATTCTGCAACGATGGCAGCTAACGAAGCAATCGTGCCTGCAATTGGAACATGGACACTTGTCAGTGGAACTGCTTCATTCAGCGATATCAATGATCCGAACGCAACCATAACTAATCTATCACCAGGCACAAACGTATTTGTGTGGACGATTGATAACGGACCATGTGCGAATGCAATTACAACTGATACTGTTGAAATGAGAGTATTCGTTCCGGATGCACCAGTAGCTGACGCAGGCCTAGACCTCGAGCTATGCACCCCAATTGATTGTATCGAATTGAGCGCACTCAATCCTATTGACCCACAAGTTGGAACTTGGAGCTACGTGAGCTCTGTGAATGGCGCTGGTAATATTCCATTCGGATCAATCGATGATCTAAATAATCCTCAAGCAAACATCTGTGCGCTTGCTGTAGGTGTACATACACTGCAATGGAATATATACAATGGGCCATGTAACAACGACAGCAACGATCAACTCGTAATAAGCGTGTATGATAACACCGCACCTGCTGCAAATGCGGGTGACGATATCTTCCTCTGCGCGCCTGAAAACGCAACACAGCTGCAAGCCAATGCTGCAATCTTCCCTGCGGTCGGAACTTGGTCAATCGCCTCTGCGATAGGACCAAACGGACCGCTTACCACTGGAACATTCGGCGATTTGAATGACCCTCTCACTTCCTTCACAGGACTTGAAATTGGTATATACACATTGATCTGGACTATTGACAACGGACCATGCGGACCGCCAACTACGGACACCGTTATTATTCAAGTCAATAATCCTGCTTCACCAAATGCTGATGCAGGACCTGATCAAGAATTCTGCTTGAACTTCGCTGATGCAACAATGGCCGCGAATACTCCGCTATTCCCTGCCATTGGATCATGGGAAGCAATCAGCTTTGATCCAACAGGAACTATCGTTGATGCAAGCAACCCAAGCACATTGATCTCCGACATTCCATTGAACGAACACTTGTTCGTGTGGTGTATTGACAATGGATCATGCGCGAATACTGTAACATGTGATACTGTTTCAATCTATGTTAATGACATCACCATTGCTGCGGCAAATGCTGGAGAAGATCTATTCTTCTGCGGTGCTCCTGATTCATTGATCATGCAAGCAAGCATTGCAGTAGGACTTGCAGAAGGTGTCTGGACATTTGATGACAACGTCTATGATTTCACAGATTCTACATTCCATGAATCAATTGTGTATGGTTTCCAAAATGGATTGAACACATTCACTTGGACCGTTGACAATGGTGCATGCGGAATTAGTTCTGACGAAATTGTGATCACTGTATTTGATCCAACACATCCTCCAGCGGAAGCAGGATTGAGTCTAGAAATTTGTGAAAACAAATTCGAACCATTCAATCTAAATGCTGAACCACCAACATTCCCTGCTACAGGATGGTGGACAGTTGTAGACGGCCCTGCAATTCTTCAAGACTCTACCAACTATGACGCAGAAGTACTTTCTCTCGGAGAAATATTGGTTGAGCTAGAAGATGTGCCAAGCACACTTGTATGGACCATAGATAATGGTGTTTGCGGAATCACACAAGATAGTCTTGTACTAATTCTTGAAGATTGCTTGACGGTAGAAGTGCCTGATGCGTTCTCACCAAACGGCGACGGTGTCAACGATACATTCGTGATTCCAAATCTCGAAAGCTATCCAAACCATTCATTGAAAATCTTCAACAGATGGGGAGCTCAAGTATTTGAAGCCGCTCCATACATGAGTGATTGGGATGGTAAATCGAAACACCCAGCAACGATTGGTGAAGATCTACCAGTATCAACATACTACTACATCCTCGACCTAGGTACAGGAGAAGAAGCGTTCCACGGATTTGTTTACTTAAAACGATAAGAACATGTCAAAGAGAATTATAATCATATCATCATTGTTCTTGTTGCTTGTCAACGCAATACAATTGCGAGCTCAACAAGACCCACAGTTTTCTCAATACATGTTCAATATTTTGAGCATTAACCCAGCATACGCAGGAAGCGCAGACCGCATTAGCGCTGTTGGTATTCATCGATCTCAATGGGTGAAATTTGAAGGAGCGCCAATTACACAAACTGTAACGGTGCACTCTCCTTTGAAAAAAGAATCCATCAGCATCGGCGGAACTATCATCAATGATAAGCATGGCCCTGTCAATCAGACTTCCATTTTTGCTGATGTGAGCTATCGCATTTTCATGAAAAATTATAAGCTCGCTTTTGGATTAAAAACAGGAATGAATTTGTATAGCGCAAACCTTCTTGATCTAAATCCATTCGTGGAGGGCGACCAAGCGTTTCAAGCAAATATCTCCACCAAACCCCTACCAAACTTCGGTTTCGGAGTGATGTGGTACAGCCAGCGCTGGTATTTAGGTCTAAGCACACCACGCCTGCTTCAAAACAAATTGCTCGAGGGAGAACTTCCAGACTTCATCAACAATAAAGAAAGAACACACTTATTCTTGATAGCAGGATACGTTTGGGATATCAACTATTATGTGAAGTTCAAACCGACCATCTTGCTAAAAGCTGTAAACGGCGCGCCTCCCGGAGCAGACGTGACTGCAAACTTTATGTTCTTCGATAAATTCTGGATCGGTGCATCGTACAGATGGAACGACGCAGTTGGTGCACTCGTGCAATATGAAATCAATAACAAACTGAAGTTCGGATACGCATACGATTATGTAACTAGCGACCTAGGGAGATATACTTCCGGTAGCCATGAAGTAATGATCGGTTATGATTTCGGAAAAGGAAACAAAGGAGATGTTTCTCCCCGTTTCTTCTAATCCCTTAGAAGCATGAAAAAAACACTATATTATTTTACTCTGTTTGTTGTTGCGATGATGTTCGCACAAACAACTTTTGCCCAAAAAGCAAAGTTGGATGTCGCTCAGAAATACTACGATCAATTCGATTTCCGCACAGCTTCAGAAATCTATAAAGACATTATGTCGAATCCAAAATATGCTAACGACACACTGGTGTTGGATTTGGCATTGGATTGCGAACTAAAGCTTTATCGATACGAAAGCGCTGAGACATTGGTGCGTAAGCTCATAGAAATACAACCTATGAACACCAATCACCTTCACTCACTCGCAAGCCTACAAAAAGTGCAAGGCAAATACAGTGAAGCCGTGCTCACATACAAGCAAATTTTGGTAATCAATCCAAATGATGAAATCGCGAAACAGTATTCTAAAACTCCCGATTTCGCTTATAAACTCAGTAAGGATAGCACTATTTATGAGATTCAAAATTCAAAGGTAAATTCTGAGGCAAGCGACTTCGCTGCGTCATTCTATACCAGCGGAAGATTAATCTTCGCTTCTTCTCGTGGCCTCGGCCCAGGCGCTGATCGTGCCTATGTTTGGAATGATCAACCCTATCTCAATAACTACATTGCAAATATCAAGGACGATAACACACTCGAAAACGAACGTGTGCTCGGAGATGATATCAATAGCCGTTATCACGAAGGAACAATGACATTTGCGCCTGGTGAAAATCTTATTTATTTCACTAGAAATAATGTGCTCAACGGAAATGTAAACAAGGCAAAATCAGGAAGACTTTATCTCGGAATTTTTACAGCTAAATCTAATAGCGATGGAACTGTCTCCGATATGCAAGCTTTCCCTTTCAACAATAAAGAATACTCGCTTCAACACCCCACACTCACTAAAGACGGCAACCGTATTTATTTCTCAAGCAATATGCCGGGAACGATGGGTGGTATGGATATCTGGTACAGCGAAAGAAAAGAAGGTGCTTGGCAAACACCTGTTAACATAGGTCCCAAAATCAACTCAAGTGGTGATGAGGTGTTTCCATTTATTTCAAATGATAGCACGCTATTCTTTTCTTCGAATGGTCAACTTGGCCTTGGTGGATTAGATATGTATTTCGCTGTATTGAAAGGCGATACAGTAGTGCAAAACATGGGCTACCCCGCCAATTCACGCTACGATGATTTTGGTACTATTCTCTTTCCCGATGAAACAGTTGGTTTCTTCTGCAGCAACAGACCCGGCGGTAAAGGCGATGATGATATTTACGAATTCCGCATTTCCCCTCCAGATACAATCTATATCGAAGGACTCGTAGTGGATAGCAATACGCTTCAACCGCTCAGAAATACGCTGGTGACAATCACAAACGACGATGGTTCTGTTGTTCAAGCTCTCACTGACAATAACGGTAAATACACTATTGCAGCTCCTTACAAACCAATGATTCAAATCGAAGGTGAAAAGGATGATTATGAAAAAGCGAGTGTTACGATGCCTACAAACCCTCGTCTTACAAACTATACAGCTCCAGAACTTCGACTGAAGAAAGTTGATCTTCTTGCGGCCGGTAAAGTAGTCTATGACGTGGATGGTTCACCAGCCGAAGGTGCAATGCTCCGACTGATCAACTCAAAAGGTGTGGCTATAGACACTACTTATGCGGCAGCGGATGGATCATACAAATTTGTAATCGAAGAAAACTCGAAGTACGTTATCGAGGCTTCAAAGCAAGATTATGTGCTTCTTACAAAAGACCTCAGCACCATTGGAAACTCCGCAAAAGTGATCAACACGGATTTCCGTTTGTTCAAGCTTGAAAAAGGAACGGTCGTTCGATTGGACAATATCTATTACGACTACGGCAAGTCAGACATCCGCGCCGACGCTGCTGTCGAGCTTAACAAACTCGTAAGAATTCTAGTAGATAACCCTACAATGAAAATTGAATTGAGCTCTCACACGGATGCGCGTGGTGGTGACGCTTATAACTTGAAACTTTCAGATGCACGTGCAAACAGCGCTGTGAAGTATATCATATCACAAGGTATCACGAGCGATCGCCTTGTAGCAAAAGGTTATGGAGAAACTAAACTCCTCAATCAATGCGGTAATGATGTGAAATGTTCTGAAGAAGAACACCAATTCAACAGAAGAACGGAATTTAAGATTCTCGATATCTAATCTTCCACTCCTTCGGATAATAGTTGTTGATGCGCTGCTTCAACACTTTTACCCAACCTAAAGAAATATTTTCATAGACTACAAGCGCCCATCCTGTGATGGGCGTTTCTATTTTCATTTCTTCTTTACATAAATAATCCAACGCCTGACCTTTATCAATAAGCAATCTCTGAACTCCCGAATGAACATTCGGTTGGAGCGCTAATGAATGGCTCGGAACTAAATCTTCACGAAGCATTTTTCCAATCTCTACTCCTGCCATGGTCACAAATAGCTTCCCCACGGTCTCACTATACTCCTCCCATGACATGTTAATTGCGTGCAGAGTATCGTATTTAGAAACAATAATTTCTCGCTCCAACTCCAACCATTTCTTGGCCTCCGCGAGTTCCGTTTTATTGGCTTTGCGATACCAGATTTTCGGATAACCCTTATACTTTCCACGCGACACTAGCCCATCCGCACGTTTGAACACACTGCAATAAAATCCCTCGCCCTTTACTTTATGGGGCAAAAACTTATATCCCACATATCCTTCTCCCTTCACCTCTTCTATCTGCCAATCTCCAGGCACATCAAACGATACACCCTCCATTCCTTCATGTGAAACGACCCATTCGCTTTGCGCTTCGTTTTCTTGAACTGAAAATGTGCATGTGCTGTAAATCAAATGTCCATCATCGCGAAGCAACGGCAGCACATCTTTCAAAATATCCTCTTGTCGGCGCGCACACATCTCTACATTAGCCAAGCTCCACTCTGCAATGGCTACATCATCCTTACGAAACATCCCTTCCCCGCTGCAAGGTGCATCCACCAAAATCAAATCAAAATAATCTTCACATTTCGCAAAACTCGCAGCATCTCCCTGGGTGACAATGACATTGGTAGCCCCCCATTTCACAAGGTTTTCCACTAGAATAGCATTCCTTGTCTTATTAATTTCATTACTGATCAAACATCCTCTTTCTCCAATAATCGAAGAAAGTAATAGCGACTTTCCACCTGGCGCAGCGCACAAATCCAAAACACGAACTTGTTCTTTCCCAGCCAAGACTTGCTCAGCGACCCAGCCCACAAACATGGAGGAACTCTCCTGAGAATAATATGCTCCAGCATGAAAAAGAGGGTCTTGTGTAAACTTCGGACGCTCATTCAAGAATCGACCCTTCGGCCACCATGGCACGTGATCCGCTTCCTGAAACAAACTGGTCTCCTTTGATTCATTCAACTGAATACTAGAAATTACATCGCGCTGAATAGCATCTAAAAATACCGAATGATCATTCGGTCGTTGTTCTGAAATACGCTTAATAAAATCTTCGGGCAGCTTCTTCATGCTCCAAATATCCGAAATATCAGACTATTCTTTCTCTTGAAGCCATTTTGGAAGCTTCTTGCCATTCTTAGTTTCCTTTGGAGCCTCCGTCTTTTTGGTCTCGTTTTCAAGCTTTACAGGAGTGGCTTTCTCCTCCTCTGCTGGTGTTTCACTCGCGTCGTTCTCATCCCACTGAATAGTGGTAGTAGCTTGTGGAGCAACTTTTTCTTCTTGATAACTCCCCACGTTTTGATCGTTCTTAAACAATCCAAACTCCTGCTTCAACAGTGCTTTGATATTGTTCTTCTCGGCAGCTATTGCTTCCTGACGCTCTGCTTTCGCCGCACCTTTGTCAACTCCAAACTCAGGATTATCGGTCGTTCCGCGCATGTAGATAAACATTTGTTTGCCCAGCCCATCATCCGCTTCACCTCTATCCTTCTTCAATAAGATGTCTCGCAATCTAAAGCCCACGGTGTAATCTATGGTATTGTCAAAGCCGTGTTTACCCGTCACACTTATATCCAAAGCAGTAGATTTAATATCCATCATCGGAATAGTAATCTTCTTGTCTTTTATCTCAATCACATTTTCTAAATAAGAAAACTTGATATCCTTCATGCGTTCCGCAAACTTATCCTCATCTACAAAAGGTGCTATCCACTTGTTGCTTCGGAGATATTTCGCGATCTCCTGTAGCGACTCCAAACCAATCAACTCTCCGTTGGCTATTCCAATGTCAATCAGCGCATAAAGCTTGTCTGTTTGAATATCTAAAGATTTCGATAATGGCACACTCATTTGAACTGCCGATGTGGCCTTGCCGCGCAAGTTTACATCGGTGATAAATGTTTGACCGAAATTATCGAAGGAAACAAATAGCTTCTGGATATTGATATCGGTCATATTCGCCGCACAACTCAGCATATAGCTATCACTTCCATACGGCTCGAGTTTTACCTGACTCAAGAAACTTCCATCCGCAGTATTCAAACTAACAGGATCAATGTACAACGCGCCGCCGCGAAGAACGATCAGGCCTCGAATATCGGTTGCTTCAAACTTACCGAACTTGAATTTTCCAATATTCGATTGCAGCGAAAAATCAAGATTCTTTGGTAATTCAAACAGATAATCTTTATTCGATTTTGTACTTGATTCGGTCTCTAGCAACTGACTAAAATCAAGCACCCGTGATTTCCAACTCGCCTCTGCCACAAGCCTTTCACCGTCTTTCAGTAAAAATGGAATCAAGTTGACCAAGGTTCCATTTAACTCGAAATCGCTACCATTCACATTTCCCACCAATCGCTGAACTACCGCATTTTTATTATCAAATAAAATAGTCGAGCCAACATCCGTAAACAAGCGATTACTATTTACCAGTTGCATCTTGGCATCAGTCAGTTCACCCTTACCAGTGAGGGTGTATGCACTATTCAGCAACTTACCCTTCATTTCCGCTTGTGCGTATATTTTTCCTTCACAAATACTCAAAGTATCCCAATTGAAAAACTCCTTCAACTCCGTAAGACCCACATCCACCTTCATTCTTAGATCCACCGTTGGGTCTTTCATTTGCTCCAATGAGCCACTAAGCTCAATTAAGCCTCCCTCTAGTCGTGCAGAGAATTTATCCAGCTGAATTCGATCCGATCGATCACTGTATTTATAATTTCCTGAAACATTCCACTCTGTCAAGGCAAGTCCACTGCTACCATTCGATACTTGTCCGTTGCTCAATGAAAAAGACGACTCAAATTTCGGACGTGATTTTTCAGAAATAGCACCACTCAATCGAGCATCAAAAGACACCACTCCATCTGCGTTATAATCACTCAATGATGCCTTATAGTCTGCTGGAATCACTTGAAGAGCCTCATTCAGCGTGATGTCATCTCCCCTAAAGCTCATGTCAATTTGAGAGGTTTCACCATTCTTGTAATAGCCATTCACTAGCAGCGGTATACCATCAATATTCAACTTGCAATTTTCGAAATCATAACGCTCGCTTTCCGTGTTTGCAAGAAAAACCGCTTCAAGTGATACCTTCCGATCCTGCGCTAAATCTGTAGACCCGTTATATAATTGATTAATGGTGGTCTCTACATCCAAGGTAGTTTCATAGGTGCTTTCGCTAAACTCACCCTCTACGGTACCGAACAAATTCTTTAGATCAATGAAAAATTCAGACTTCGCGTTTTCATACACCAATGACATTCCCTCTACCTTAACGGTTTCAAGACGAATATTAAAATCACTCGCTGTACTGTCATTGCTCTCTTTCAAAAAATGCCAATTGTCTTTCCCCTTTCTATCCACACTCAAATGCACCTTTCCATTCTCCACCTGGATTTCATCAATCTCATATTTTCCCTTGAAAATATCCCAGATATCAAAAGCAAAAAACACCTTGTCCGCCGCGACCAGGGTATCTTTTGATGCAAATGTTTCTTGAATATAAACGTCCGAAAACTTGATAGAAGCTTTTGGAAAACTCTCCCAAAACGTAAGATCAGCAGAGGATACTGTTGCGGTAGTAGAAATCTGACTATTGATGCGTTTGATAGCAAAACCTACCACTTCATCTTCATAAAAGCGCAGCACAATAAAGATGCCTAGTGCCACCAGCGCTATGACTGATAGCAGAACAATGAGGGTGCGTTTTAATATGATTTTGAACCTTGACATTCGATGCGTGAAAGTAGAACAACAAAACTTTGCTAAAATTTCATACCGAAATCAAAAACCCACACTGCAATGTTCACACTATTGGCTAACTTAGCCCGTATGAATAAGCGTGAATTTCTCAAAACCGCGAGCGCACTCAGTGTAGGCGTGGTTCTCTCTCCTGTAATCAGTTGTGCAAACAACAAAGCTGTAGCTTCAGTGCTCGGCTTACCTACCGAAGATGGCTTCACTTTGCCAGCCCTTGGCTTCGATTTTAAGGCGCTTGAGCCTCATATCGACGGCATGACCATGGAGATTCACCACGGAAAGCATCACGCAGCTTATGTGGCCAATCTAAACAAAGCAATTGCAACGCTGCCAGCATACGCGGGCAAGAGCATTGAGCAAGTGTGTGAAATGGTCACAGCAACAGACGGCGCCATCCGCAATAATGGCGGCGGACATTATAATCACTCGAAATTCTGGAAATGGATTACCCCAGGTGGCGCTAAAGCCCCATCAGGCGACCTACTCATTGCCATCGAACGTAACTTTGGTAATCTAGATGAATTCAAAAAAGCTTTTGGCGAAGCCGCTAAAACCCGCTTCGGAAGCGGCTGGGCTTGGTTGAGCATCAATGCAAAACAACAACTCGAAATATCTTCCACTCCCAACCAGGACAACCCGCTAATGAAGTCATTGGTGGATAAACCAGGCACTCCTATTCTCGGACTTGATGTTTGGGAACACGCGTACTACTTGAACTATCAAAACAAGCGTCCTGATTACATCACTGCATTTTGGAACGTAGTAAATTGGGATGTTGTATCAGCTGATTATGCTGCTGCAATGAAAAAATAATACCTACTGCCAAGCGAATCTTTTCATGAGTCTTCCCACGAGGGCTAATGAAAAGACGCTTCCCAGTAACAATACGGTGATAATGATTCCCACCACATCGAGTGGCTTAACCAAAACAGGATAGTACTCTACCATGGCTCCTTGCATGGTCACAAGCCCGAAAGTTTGTTGTGCATAACACAACCCCAATCCTACCCCTGTACCTATTAGGGCTCCAAGCGTATTGATAAAAATACCTTCATAAATAAATATCCGATCGATCATCGGACGAGTCGCTCCTAGAGATTCTAAGAGACGAATGTCTTTCTTCTTTTCTATAATCAACATCGTCAACGACGCGATGATATTGAAACAAGCGATTCCTAGAATGAAAAGCAATATCAAAAATGTAAACCACTTCTCCGAAGCGTTGGTCTTGTAGACAAGCGCATTGCGATCATAGCGCGTTTCTACTTTTAATTCTTTTGGTAAAAAAGATTCGAGTTGCTTCTTCACCTCCTCCTCATTCGCGCCATCAGCCAAACTCAACTCTACAGAGGTAATGCGATCTTCCATCGCAAAAAGTTCACGCGCGAAATTCAATGGAACAAAAAGATATTTCACATCCAATTCTGCATTCACAGAAAAGGCACCGCTCACCATAATGTTAGCACGATTGAACGCATTCTCTTTATAACGTGACAGCTTCTTGCCTCGAATTGGTGCATTGATTAAAAGGACGGGCGGATCATTCTCAGGGCGTGGTAAACGTAATTCGCTGTAAACTCCCAAGCCCAAAACAGCATAATTAAAACTATCTTTTTGAAGCGTGAAATTCCCGAAATACATCATGCTGTCAATAGTGGAATTACTGCCGTAATCCAGCGGTACTCCTTTGATGGTAGCTACAGAATTGTAATCAGAATATTGCAGCCAAGCATCTTCTTCGATGATGCGACTATAGTTTGCAATGCCCGCAATCTCTTTAAACTTTGAATCAACAATCAGACTATCTGCAAATGATTTTCCCTCCACCGGAACGATGGTCAATGGTGCATCGAAATTAGAAAATAATTGTTGCACCAACATTTCTATTCCACTGAATGCGCTCATCACGCAAATCATCGCCGCCGTCACAAAAGCGACAACGGTCATTGAAATCATTGAAATAATATTGATAATGTTTCGCGACTTCTTCGCGAATAAATAACGACGCGCTATGTAGTACGAAACATTCACTTGATTACTTAGTCGCAATCACGATTAAGCCAGTTCCCGTGCGATGTGCGGTGTGACTGTCGATGAAGTTTAATATCACCGAAAACGGCATCACCACTAAATAATAAAATGGTAAGAGTATGAAAAATGCACGCGAAATATTGAGCAAACGCATAGGAATACTCATGGATAATCTCCAAGAAATTTGACCAGGAGTTCCGTAGCTATAATGTAGTTTTTTCTTTTTGAATCCCGCAAGTGCAAGCTTATCTTTCATCTCCTGCATGCCATAACCGTTGCGCACGTGCTCTTCAATAAAACTTCCATCTTCCTCATCGTGTGCATCACTTCCTCCTTGGTCGGATGGTGTAGAGATAATCAACGTTCCACCTTCTTTCATGCTCGCATAGAAATTCGTCAACACATCTACGTCTTCGAGAATATGTTCCATCACATCTACGCAAAGCACCAAATCAAAAGCATTTTCTTTTCTGAATTTTGTCAAATCCGCAACTTTGAAAAAAGCGTGTTGCTTTCCTAGTGCACGAAACAATTCATTGCACTCTGCCACTTGATCGTCTTTCACATCCACACCTAGCAAGCAATATTTATCGCTGAATTTGCTCATGTGATAACTGTACTGACCGAAGCCAGAACCAGCGTCTAAAATGTGCGCTTTCTCAGGTGCGGTCTTGCGCCATTTGCGCAACTCACGATGAATGTGCCACGTGCGAAGCAAGAGGACATCTAATAGCTTGTAAAATAAAATTCTTAAATAAGGACTACGGTTGAAAACGTTACCGAGCGACTTCTTAATAGGATCGTAATGCATGGATTCTTGTTCTTAATGATTCTACTTCTTCTTCAAGAGACGATCGATCTCTTCAAAATAATCAAGTGAATCATCGATATAAAAACTCAACGAAGGAATTTTTCTCAATTGCTTACCTACTGCCTCTCCCAACATTCTACGCAACACTGAATTTTTCTCTGTTACCAAAGCCATCCCGTGTTCTTTTTTTTCTGTAGGAAAAAAACTCAAATAAATTTTCGCAACACTCAAATCTGGTGCTACACGAACGTTGGTCACTGTTATCATCAACCCTTCGAAATGTGTATGCATGTTCTGTTGAAACACGGTACTCATCTCGCGCTTGATCAACGACCCCATTTTTTCTAATCGAATACTAGACATGCTGCAAAGGTACATTACTTTTGCTGCATGGCGGTTAATGTCACTATAAGAGAAGGGCTCAAAACGGATATGCCGGCGGTACTCGCCCTCATTCATGAATTAGCCGTGTACGAAAAAGCTCCCGATGAAGTGGTGGTTACCGCTTCAGATATGGAAGAATACGGCTTCGGAAACGAGCCTTTCTTCAAGCTTTTCGTGGCTTGTGACAACGAAAAAATTATCGGTATCTCACTATTCTTTATCCGTTACTCTACGTGGAAAGGCCCCCTCCTTTACCTCGAAGACCTCGTAGTTTCCGATGAATACCGAGGACAAGGAATAGGACACCTCCTCTTCAAACGCACCATGCAATACGCGCATGAGAAAAATTTAGCCGGAATGGCTTGGCAAGTCCTCGACTGGAACGAACCTGCTATCCGTTTTTACGATAAATACAAAGCCTCCTATTCGAGCGAATGGCTCAATGGAAGGCTATCCAAAGATCAAATCGCATTCTTTTTTAATTCTACAAAATGAAGGTTTTCAAATTCGGCGGAGCCTCTGTAAAAGATGCAGCGGCAGTTAAAAACGTAGCCTCTATCATCCAGAAATTCCCCAATGACAAGCTCGTCATCGTTATCTCTGCTATGGGAAAGGTGACCAACGCACTAGAAGACCTTCATCGCGAGCGTTTCCATAACGGAAACACGATTGAAGTCATCGAAAGAATCAAAGCCTATCACCAATCAATTGGAGAAGAACTCTTCGGAAATAAATACGATGAGGCCATGGCTCCTGTCATCGCCTTATTTGAAAAAATGCAGCTTCAATGCAATGTGGCTGTATCCGCCAATGAAGACCTCGAATATGACCAAATCGTTTGCTTCGGAGAACTCTTCTCTACTACGATGGTACAGGCTTTCCTGCAAGCAAACCAATTCAGCTCAACCTTAATTGATGCACGCGACATCATTAAGACGGACAGCCGACACCGCGACGCTCGTGTGAATTGGGACCAAAGTGCCACTGAGGCACAAACGATCCACACGGCAATGTCTCAATATCAAATCGCAATCACACAAGGCTTCATCGGAAGCGATATCCACGGTCACTCTACAACCCTCGGCCGCGAAGGAAGTGACTTCACCGCAGCCATCCTCGCCTACCTTCTCGATGCGACTGATGTTACCATTTGGAAAGACGTTCCGGGTATGCTCAATGCAGACCCAAAATGGTTCGGCGATACTGTGAAGTTGGATAAAATTTCTTTCCGAGAAGCAATAGAACTGGCGTACTACGGGGCAAGCGTGATTCACCCAAAAACAGTAAAGCCGCTGCAGAATAAAAACATTCCGCTTTACATCAAATCATTTATCGATCCTGATGCGCCAGGCAGCGCTATCCAAGAAAGCACTGAGGCAGATCACCTAGTGCCTTCATTTATTTGTAAGGCCAATCAAGTGTTGATCAGCATCACACCTAAGGACTTTTCATTTGTAGTGGAAGATAATTTGAAAGAAATTTTTGACCTTCTTTCTCAAATAGGAATCAGAATTCACCTCATGGAAAACAGTGCCCTCAACTTTTCCATTTGCATTGATAAGGATGAATACAAGCAAGAAAAGCTTTTTGATGTATTGAAAAATAAATACACTATTCGATACAACGAAAATCTTGTGTTGCTTACCGCACGCCATTATACAGAAGAAAATATTCGCATGCTGACAAAAGAAAAAGAGATTCTTTTGGAACAACGCAATAGACAAACCATTCGATTTGTAGCGCGATAAATTAGACCTTTTGATAAACGGGAAGCGACATTAAATAAGCTTCCAAATCTTCCATGGTCTTTGCATCTTCAATGCGGAAAGGCGCGCTCTCCGTGCGACGCAGCGCACTTAAGTGTGAGCCACTATTCAACCTTTTTCCAAAATCATTTGCAATGGTTCGAATGTAAGTTCCCTTCGAACATCTGATTTTGAAATCAACCTCTGGTAAGCGAATAGCAGTCAACTCAAATTCATAAACATGAATCAATGCCTGACGCATTTGAATTTCTTCGCCAGCGCGAGCCGCCTCATATGCGCGTTTCCCATCAATTTGTTTTGCAGAATAAATCGGTGGAGTTTGTAATTGCTCACCAATAAAAGAGGCCGCAGCTTCTAAAAGCTGGGCCTCAGTTAAATCTTTATAAGGATAATCTCCTTCAGGAGTCGTTTCTAAATCAAAACTCGGAGTCGTTTGCCCCAATACTATTGTTCCCGTGTATTCTTTTTCTCCACCTTGAATGGCTACAATTTGCTTGGTACACTTTCCTGTGCATACTACTAATAGTCCATTCGCTAAAGGGTCTAATGTACCAGCATGACCGATCTTAAACTTCGGTGCTTTGCAATGATGGCGCATGAGCCACTTTAATCTACCCACTACATCAAAGCTGGTCCACTTCAACGGCTTGTCTACTAAAAAGACAGCACCATCCATCACTTCGTTGATGTTTTCAAAAGAATACGGCCTCGGAATCATGAGGCAAAAATAGGGTTTAGCCTACTCTCTTGATGCTACAACCCACAGGCTTTGTTTCAGCAGGATCTACTTTTTTTCCAGAACTGCTTAATTGCATTGCCTTGAATAAATAGCGTTCCTTCACTTTCTCTGGTGACTCATTGCTATCATCAATAGCACCTTTGTAGATCAACTTCATGTCCTTATCAAAAAGGTAAACATGAGGTGTAGTGCGCGCTCCGAAAGCATTTGCTAGTTCAGAATTTTTGTCGAGAGCATAAGGAATATTGCCGTAGCCCTTCTCCTCAGCGTGTTTGCGCATCTCGTCAAGACCATCTCCTTTTTCGCGCTTTGCTTCATTGCTATTCACGAGCACCATTCCAAAATTCATCGACTGAGCGTCTTTCTGAACTTGCGCATAGCGTCCTTCCCAACCTTGACCATAGCCTTCCGCGCCAACCACGAATGGACAGGTATTACATGAGAATACTACTAGTAAACCATTCTTGCCTTTCAATTCAGCAAGAGATACCTCTTTTCCATTGCTAAGAGACATTTTAAGGTCCGTCTTAGGTGCAAGTGCACCGATAGCCAGACTTTCAGGAGGGGTAGTGCCTTGCGTAAATGCCACCAATCCCGCTACAGACAAGGCCATTCCGGCCATGATTAAGTACTTTTTCATAACTCTTTAGGTTCGTTTTGCATGCAAGGTCTGAAAGAACCTGCTTACACAAACGAAAAAAAATGTTATTGATTTCTAATTACTCAGCCGTTCATTCTTAAATGGTTAGATAAAGTGACCCACTAATTTTCACAGCCGACGTAACCTTTACCCATCCACATCACGTTAAACCCCTTGTAAGTTCTCATGTAGAGATATTAGATAGTTTAATTGTTTTCATTTATTACCATTGAAGGCCGCTCAACGGAGTGGCCTTTTGGTATTTGTAGAGTTTGGGGGTTGGGGGTTAGGGGATTGGAGATTGGGGTTTGGGGTTTGGAGATTGGCCACGGATTGGCCTGGCCCCCTCGTTCCCCGAGCGGAACGTAGCGCCAGCGAAGTGAAGTCGAGGGGCGGTCCCAATCCGTGGATGAACCATATCTAAATTTTCCAAGAACCATTAACCAAGAACCATCCTTCGATACACTCGCTTCACTCGCACTCAGGAACCAATTCTCCAAAAAACAAATCCCGAATCTCGAATTTCGAATAAGCGAAGCGTCGCGAAAAAAATCCCCCCGGAGAGCAAATGAAATTTTAACCTCAAAGCAATCATGAAGCCCTTGATCCGGAGGGACTATTGAGTTTCAAGTATTAAGTGTTTAATACCCCCCAAAGAAGTAACTCCTTTCACAAACTACTATACGGTGTTTCCCGTAGTTCGCAAAACTTCTGTCCACCTAAACGGTTTATATTTACATCATGAAAATTTATACGAAGAAAGGCGACGACGGAACCACTGGACTACTAGGTGGAACGCGCGTTCCGAAACATCACCTCAGAATCGAAGCGTACGGAACTGTTGATGAACTCAACTCATACCTCGGAATCCTCCGCGATATCCAACCGCTGCATCAAGATATCATCCTCGAAATTCAAGACAGACTATTCACACTCGGTAGCCACCTCGCTGTGGACCCTTCGCACGTCGGTAAAATGAAACTACCCGAAGTATCTGAACAGGATATCACGCGCCTCGAAAATGAAATGGATGCCATGGACGAAGTCCTGCCTCCGATGAAAAACTTCGTTCTTCCTGGTGGACACATCGCAGTATCGCATTGCCACGTGGCTAGAACTATCTGCCGAAGAGCTGAAAGATGTGTTGCCTCGCTCAATGATCATGAAGCAGTGGAACCCATCATCATGACTTACCTCAACAGACTCAGTGATTACCTATTTGTATTGTCTAGAAAACTAACGATGGAGCTTGATGCCATTGAGAAACCATGGCTCCCAAAATAGCCCCTTGACAACGCCTCGCGAATATCGTACCTTCGCCGCCCAATTTTCTAAAACTCAATACATTGATTTCTACAATGAAACTCGGTCAGTTTAGGTATAAACTACCACAAGAACTGATCGCTCAGTATCCTGCAAAGCATCGCGATGAGTCACGCTTGATGGTGGTGCACAAAAAAACAGGAAAAATCGAACACCGTATGTTCAAAGACATTCTCGACTACTTCGACGAAGGAGACGTGATGGTGAACAACAATACACGCGTGTTCCCTGCTAGAATGTATGGAAACAAGGAAAAAACTGGTTCTATCATTGAAGTATTCATGCTTCGCGAACTCAACGCTCAAAGCCTACTTTGGGATACTGTCGTAGATCCAGCCCGCAAAATCCGTATCGGTAACAAACTTTACTTCGGTAAAAACGATGAACTCGTTGCTGAAGTCATCGATAACACCACTTCTCGCGGTAGAACGCTTCGCTTCCTCTTCGATGGAACGCACGAAGAATTCAAAAAACTCATCTACGAACTAGGTGAAACGCCACTTCCGAAATATATCACAAGACCTGTTGAACCTGAAGATGAATTCAGATATCAAACGATCTATGCGAAGCACGAAGGTGCTGTAGCAGCTCCTACTGCTGGTCTTCACTTCAGCCGCGAACTTTCTAAGCGCCTTGAAATCAAAGGCATCAACATGGCTGAACTCACACTTCACATCGGACTCGGTACATTCCGCACGGTGGAAGTAGAAGATTTGACAAAGCACAAAACAGATAGCGAACAACTCATCATCCCTGGCGTTACTGCGGATATGGTGAATGAAGCAAAAGCAAACGGCCGTCGCGTTTGTGCTGTTGGAACAACTGTTCTTCGCGCTTTTGAAAGCAGTGTAAGCACTAGCAACCACCTCAAGCCTTTTGATGGATGGAGCAGCAAATTCATCTTCCCTCCATACGATTTCCAAATCGCGGATAGCCTGATTACTAACTTCCACGAACCAGAAAGCGTATTGTTGATGATGACCACTGCTTTCGGTGGATATGATTTGATCATGGAAGCTTACCAACAAGCAATCAAAGAAAAATATCGCTTCTTCTGCTACGGAGACGCACTCCTCGTATTGACCTAAGCGATTTTTTCTCAAAAATAAAAAGAGGGCCTACACATAATGTAAGGTCCTCTTTTCGTTTCTTCGCATTCGATGAAAAATGTAGTCCTCATAATTCTTCTGCTCATTTCAATTCAAGCTTTCGCTCAGAAAGATGAATGGAACATCCCAGCATCAGGACGCATTTTCTTTAAAATTTCCGACGATGGTGATCTCGAACAACGTCGCATTTTCAAAATACTCTCAAAGTCTGATAACCCTCGCGCAGTGGCTATTGCACTCAATGCCACACTCGGTATGTTTGGCGTTCATCGCATGTACCTTGGCACTGATATCAAAGTTCCAGTCATCTACACGGTTACTCTCGGAGGCGGTTTAGTGCTTTGGGTTGTAGATCTCGGATTACTCATCGCATCCAAAGACATCAAACCGTACATGGACAATCCGCACGTCTTTATGTGGGTGTATTAACAAGCCTCGCGCTTTTCCATTCTCTTCGCTTCTCGCGATAGGATATGTATAAAACCTTTGCTATCGATATATCCGCTCCAGCCGGTACTCATCCACTCTTGATGCTCTTGCATCACCATCCCGCATCTGACGGGCGATATAGAGGCGCCTTTCAATAATAGCAATCCTTCCTCTCCTGCATTCATCTCAACCGAATGATCATTCGGTAACACTACTTTCACAGCCACACCAGGCAATGCCTTACCAATCGAATCGGCATCGAAAGCCTCTTGTGTCAATACTTTCCCAACGATATCTCTTCCTTCGTAGTTGTGAAGATTCACTGCAAAAACACTAGTAGTAGCATTCATTCCCGCACAAGTCATTACCATTATTCCTCTAGCACTCAACGCGCACACCGCTTCATGATTTGGATCTACATCTGCTGTAAATACATGTGTCAAAAATGGAAAATTCAATCGTGAAGTTGCACTAGCCAAGATGCGCATCTGAGTGGGAGTAGCCACGAAAATAGATGGCTTGGTTTCACTCAACTGTTGCCTTAATTGCTCTTCTGTAGCGCGTTCGCGCATATCTACTCTCATGTCAGTACATAGCGGAAGCAACAATTCCAACACCCATCCAAAAGAGTGATTTAATCCGATATTTGAACAAATAGTGGTGCCTTTTTCAAAGTGATATACTTGACGCAAAGAAGTGATGACTGACAAAAATTGCTCTTGATAAATCGGTATCAAGCGTTTCTCTTCACGTGATACATTTTCAAAAAAGATAGCAAGTGGCTCTTCTTTTTTCTTTGTGGTAAAAATGGAAATGACCTTTCTGCGCGCCCATTTCAATCGATCACACACCATCTCTACCGCATGGTCTTCTCTCAATCCTTTTTCAATATCCTGCACAAAGATGATTCCCTCTGCAGTTGGAGCATATCGCGTATAATCCAAATCATTTGTGGTGATCAACAAGCGAGTATTGCTCTGATTCATTGCGTATAATCGCTCTTCATTCGTCCACTCTTCTAAGACTGGAACGATCGTCTTGCGTTGCAATGTCAGCCATAAATAGATCTCAAATTTCATGGCTGAATTAGGAAGTAACACCGCTACACGTTGTTCATTTTTCAAACTTTGCGACAACACTCTATTTAACATCGAAAGGCGCGACGATAGTTGAGAAAACTCAATCGTTCTGTCGTCCCAGATCCAAGCGCCCTGCAATGTTTGTGATAATAATTTGCTCAGTCTTTTCTGCACACTTCCCAACAACTGAAGGCGTCGCTCAAAGTTGATCACTTCAAGTTCTTTAATGCGCTGACGCAAATGAAAGGCGCTGATACCGCCATGAATAGGGGTGCCGACTTGAATAAAGATACGACGACGAAAAGCTTTTAGTCTCATACGCACCATGTCTTTGCGACCTGCGCGATACGAAAAAGGACTGCCGGCAACATTATCAAAATGAATCGGAATAACCGGACCGTCGATCAATTTTGATAGATGCTCCACTCCTTTCTTAAACTCCAGAATCTGACCCGTTCTCGTCACTGTTCCTTCTGCAAAAATCGCCACGAGATGTCCAGCATTTACTTGATCGACTACCGCTTGATTAAATGCCGCCAAATCATTTCTATGACCACGCGGACCAATGGGAATGCAATTCAAAGCTTTTAAGAGGGGTTTCAATAACGGCTTTTTAAACACATCTTCATTCATGATGAAGTGAACCGGGCGCGGGCACATCGCCACCATTAATACAAAGTCGATATAGCTCGTATGATTGGCAACGAGAAGTCCGCCGCCTTTTTGTGGTATCGATTCCAAACCAGATATTCTCAAACGAAATAGGAGTCGGCCAATTCCTTTTACCAATGCTCCAAGAATAATAGATAGTATCATTTGTTTTGATTTTGATGAGACAAATCACTACCATCTCAGTTTCCAATTCAACCCCTCTTCTGGTCAAAACGTAGTTCATTAATTACTCAATAAATATCATATACTATTCATTATCACTATTTTTAATAAATAAAAACGTAGATGATAATATACTATCTTCACCAATGAAAAGCATAAAAAAGTGAAGCGATGGACTTTTTACAAGCGGGATTAGAACTACTAAGCGACCCTGAACAGAAAGGATTTCGTCAGTATTTATCCAAATCAAAAAATGCAAAACGAGCCTTGCAGCTTTTTGATTTAATACTAAAAAAGCCCGAGTGGGACGGTCCGACCATGGCCGCGAAAATCTATCAACCCGCCAACCTCAATGCATACCACAGCTTACGAAAAAGTCTTTTGCAACAATTAGAAGAATACATTGCGATTCAAGATCTAACGCAATCCAATTCACCGCGACACACGCTCACTATGGCGCGTTTTTTCATCGAAAATAACGGTGCCACCTACGCTACGAAGTACCTGCTGAAAGCCGCGGGGATCGCGGAAAAAAACGGCGACTACAATGGGCTAAGCGATATCTATCAGCTTCTCATTCAACAATCGCATCAATTAGAAATTGATCCAGCGTCCTATTTTGAACCTTGGAAAAAAGCGCAGGAGAAAGTGGTGCTACAACAACAACTCACCATTGCTCACAGCCTCATTCGAAAACGCCTGTCAGAAGCGCGTTTGGAAGGTACTACCCTCAACCCTGATGATATCACTGAAGAGGTTTTCAACATCATCAATCTCCGAACGGAGGATAGTTATGTGCCGACATTCATGCTCGAAGTAGTACAAATGATTCGAAGCGCAGTAATCAGCTCCAAAGACTATTCACGCTTTGAAGGTTTCATACTCCGTGTGTACAAACGCCTCGATCAAAACAACGCGTTCGATGGCAAAGAACAAATGCGATCAAAGTTTTTATACATGATCTCGCATACACTCTATCGAAACCGTAAGCTAGAAGAGGCATCTAAGTATCTTCAACAGCTTTCACAATACAAATCACTTCGCGAAAAATATATTCAACTCCAAGCGGCAGTGCTCTCCTACCGAGGCAAGAATGAAGAAAGTATCGAGCTTCTATTAAATGAGTTGGAAAAAAATAAGGCGCGCCTACCCCTTGCGGATACGCTCAATATGCGTCTCAATCTGGTCGTGTACTACTTCCAGTCGGCTGAATATCGATCTGCCATTCAAGCAATGCGGAAAATTGAATATTCAGATCAATGGCTCGAAAAGAAAATGGGAAAAGAATGGCGATTTAAAAGAAGTATGATCGAAGTGATTGTGCTATACGAATTAGGACATAGCGACCTCGCGAGCAATCGTATCGAGGCTTTGGAAAAATATTTCTCTACTTTCTTCCAACATCCCGCATACAAGCGCGCGCAATTCTTTTTGAAGTTTATTAAAATGCTTCTGGCCAATCCTGAAAAGGCTACCACACCTGAATTTGCGAAGGAAGTGGAGTTGGCCAACATGGCGTGGCCTGATAATAAAGAGGACACACAGGCCATTACTTTCTTTTGTTGGCTGAAATCTAAAATGATACGCAGACCTTATTACGAAGTATTAATTGAAGCAGTTAATTCTCGTTAGTGAGGCAACGCATTTTATTTCGTTCGTCTAAAGTTATATTAGTGTTATGAAGACCCTTAACCTTTACTTAATTACTATACTGGCTGTTTTGCTATTGTCCTCTTGCGCTCGCAAGGCGGAAGAAGCAGCAGAATACAACGATAATATCGTTGAACACCAGCTCGAAATCATTCAATCATTCGATAGATTCGACTCTGTATTCGTAGATTCAGTAGCCACCAAGGATCAAATAGAATTTGTCTATGTAAATATGCAATCCACTATTAAAAGCTCTATTCTCGCGCTTGATAGCATCGGACCATTTCAAAAAGACCCTCTCCTAGAAGTAGCAGCACGCGACTTATTCAAAGCATACGATCAAGTGGTTAGCAACGAATATCGCCAACTCACTGAAATAAAATTATTACCTGCAGAATCTATCACCACAGCTATCGTAGATTCAAGTTTTTCTATTCAAATGCGCATTCATGATGTTTCCAAAATGGCGCAAGAAAAATTCCTAATGGCACAAGATAGCTTCGGGAAAAAATACAACCTCCATTTCGAGGAATAACCTTTTCGAAATCAATGCGTATCAATGTCTATGATACGCCACCTTATTCTATTTGTTTTTACAATTTCCTCCCTTGCCCTATCTGCTCAACGCGGTCGCGTTGGTATGCTAGAATACGCTGCTGGCGGGCGATTGGGAACAGGCACCGGACTCACCTTCCAGTATTTTCATACAGATAATCACGTTGCCGAAGCAATCATTTACGCTCGTTACGAAGGATTTAGCGCTACCGCGCTATACGAACATCATATGCAAGTCCTTGATGTATATGGCCTCAAGTGGTATATTGGAGCAGGCGGACACGCTACTTTCTACCCCGTCGGCACCGATCGTCCAGACCTCGATCAAACTATCGCTGGCAATGTTTTCATCCCCGGAGTAGATGCTATCATCGGACTCGAATATTTCTTTCGATCCGTTCCTCTCCAAATGTCGTTCGACATCAAACCAGAATATAATTTTGGAATCCTCAATTCTCTTGATACCACAATAGGCGCGGTAAGCTTGCGCTATCGTTTTTAATCACGTATCCAACCAACCTTTAAACTCGGTCGTGCGATGACGTGACACTACCACCTCTTCATCAAAGTTTGGCTGTAGGGTCAGTTGTAATCTATTGTTGCTATATGGATCAATGCGAGAAATACTCTTGCTGGAAACAATCATCTTGCGGTTAATTCTGAAAAACTCTGATGGATCTAATTGTCCTTCCAACTCCTCTAAGGTATTCTCCAGCAAATAACGTTCGTTCTGAAGATTCACAATGAATGTCATTCCTTCTTCTGAAAAGAAATAAGCAAGTTCTGAAGATGCAATAAAAGCCAATCTTCCAGCAGTTTTTACCAAGAATCGTTTGCGATAATGCGCTTGATCCTGACGGACCGCCGCAATAATCGACTTTAAATCCATCGAAGCATGATCTTGCTTCTTTATTTCTTCAAATTTCAAAATGGCATTTCTCAACTCTTGATCTTCGATAGGCTTCAATAAATAATCAACGCTATTTACCTTAAAAGCCTTAATAGCGTAGTGATCATACGCTGTAGTAAAGACTACGGGTGCGGGCACTTTTACATGATTAAAAATCTCAAAGCTCAATCCATCCGCCAACTGTATATCCATAAATATCAAATCGACATCTACTGGATTCTTAAAGCAATCAACACTTTCCTCTACACTGTCCATGCGCTTCAATACTTCGATACCTGGTTGAATTTCTTTCAACATTCTCTCAAGCCTATTAGCCGCAGGAGTTTCATCTTCTATAATGATGATTTTCATTTTGTTTCTATTTTTTCTAAAGGAATTCTCACACCGAACGTTTGTTCGGTTTCTTCTACCACAATGCTTCTTCCAAAAGTGAGGCGATATCTGTTTTCAATATTGAGCAATCCCTTCTGAGTGCTTGGCTCTTCGGTAATCTTGCGCTGCAAATCATTTTTCACAATCACCTCATCATCGGTGTTTTCTATGCTAATTACTAAAGGCTTGCGCTTCGAAATGACATTGTGCTTAATCGCATTTTCTACTAAATTTTGCAAGCTCATCGGCACTACATATTTGTCTCGAGCCTCTGGCGTGATATTGATTAAAACTTGTAAGTTCTCTGGAAAGCGTGTTTGTATCAAAAAGAGGTATTGATCCAGCGTGTCCAACTCTTCCTGTAATGTCACCACTTCACGTTCGTTGAGATCTAAAATTTTTCTATAAACAGAACTCATCTTCTGCACAAACTCCACCGACTTCTTGGGGTCTTCTGGAATGATGCTCGCCAATGTATTTAAGCTATTGAATAAAAAGTGAGGGTTCACTTGGCTGCGTAAAGCCTGCAATTCGCTGTTCACTCTTTCCTTTTTCAACTTCTCTGTCTCTGCAATCGACTCTTTCCATTGAAAAAAGAAGTATGCCGCTTCGTAAATCGCCACGATAAAAATCGTTGAAGTAAAGCTGATTAAAAACACACGAATAGCCTCTGATTGTGTATCCGCTTGTACTGCTTTCATCGGGCCTTTCAGCTGTAAATAAGCAAGCCCAAATGATGCCACTAGTGTGTACACTAATATCGCGATCCCTTGCTTGACTAGCCTTTTCGTAAGATCTTTTTGGTCTGGAAAAAGCCTTCTAAAAAACAAAATAATCTGTCTATTCCCCAACCAAAAAACCGCAGTGAATACCATGGCCCACAAGCCTTGATCAATGAAGCAATGCGTGGCTTCACTCACATTCATATTCAAAAAGAGAATAGGAATGACAAAACTCAATAACGGTATTCCAATCAATATCACAGGCCAATCGCGAAAACCTAAGAGTCCCTTCGGAGTCTCATCGCGATTCGTGTAATGACACTTTCTATTTTTTCTATTCAACAACTTCATCTTATCAAAAATACACAGAATACAACACTACCGGGAAAAAGCCTGTTTGATATGTTGTTTCAATTTCTTCACTTCGGTTGTTATAACTCTGCATGAATATGTTTTCTCTGTTGGTGATGTTTCGCACATCAAATGCAATGCTCTGAGAGAATTTTTTATGATTAATACGATAACTAATCTTGAAGTCTAATCGCGCATATGGGTCGTATTGCTTAGAGAAACTCAATGCCTCAGGACGCACTTCTTCTCCCGCGGCTATCGAGGCCTCTAAATCAATCGGTGTGTACATTCTACCACCTGCATAATTGAATTTCGTGTCGAAACTCAACAAGCTATTCTCTCCAATCTTAAACTCTTTTCCTGCCAAGAAATTGAAAACATAATTGCCATTAAATGCTGTGCTTCGCTCCACGCCATCGCTGCCCTTGTACTGACTCTCAAATAATGATGTCGTAAACAATACATAGTATCCCTTATTCAAGAAACGCTCTACGGTTAATTCCATTCCATAATTGCTTCCAGTTCCCTCATTCACGAGATCAGCATTGTTTGGAAAAGTAAAATCTGCTCCGGTATTGAGCATTGAAAAGGCCGTCTGCGCGCGGTCCACAGCGATGTTGTACAAGTACTGATAATACACCTCTGTTTTGATGCGCAAATTTTCTGTCAACTGAATATCATAACCCACCACTGCATGCGCGGCCTTATTGAAGTCAAGTTGTTTGTTATTCGCTACCACACTTCCATTATCCAATTCCTGTCTACTGAAATATGTAGGAATAGGCTGCATCTGACTGTGAAGTCCCACACCAAAATTCAAGCTCTGCCCCGGACGAGTAGCGAAGCGTGCTCCCACGCGTGGCTCAATCGCTGTGCTTGAGTTCAGCAAGAAGTGTTGCGCGTGAATCCCCGTATTGATGGTCCATCGGTCGCTGGGTTTGTTCTGCCAAAGCATATATCCTTGCACTAATCCACTCTGCCCTTCAAAATCTTGTTCGCTGAAAAAATAATTGCCCTCGTATCGCACACTATCACGAATATCAAACAAGAACAAATCGTACATCGCTCCTACCTTAACTGTATTTCGCGCGCTGCGCTTGCTGTTCACATAGTAGTGACCACTGATTTTATTCTGACGCTGATACACACCATAGAAACGATAAGCATTTCCATTAATATCTAGTGTATCAATGAATCCATCTGTACCACCAGTGGTCGCAGCGATGATCGCTTTTCCTTGTGTTTTTTCATTGAAAAAATAAACATGCGATACTCCTACTACACCGGTAGTGCTCTTGAACTGCTGATTCTGTCTATTATCTGAATATAAATTACTATCTCCCGCGTCCTCTCCTTTGAAGTTGATGAAGCTATTTCCACCCATTCCAAAAACAGAAAACTTACCCGCTTTCTTCGTAGGAATATCCACCTTAAACGTGATGTCTTGATACTCCGGAATAGCATTACCGGTGCCGAAATCAATGCCGAGCGAACTCATGATATCGAGAAAAGAGTATCGTCCATTTACTACATACGTAGCATCACCACCTTTCTTGAAAGGCCCTTCAGCCCCGAATTCTAGCCCGTTGAAACCCATTTGAACTAAGTATTCGCGCTTGTCTCTATTACCTGAACGAAGTCTCAAATCAAATACACCTGCAAGAGCATTTCCATAATCCGCCGAAAATGCACTCGTTGCAAAATCGCTGTTCGCGAGATTGTTGATGTTGAGTATCGATATCGGACCGCCTGTCGTTCCTACTGTAGCGAAGTGATTAGGGCTAGGAATATCTATGCCTTCCATTCTCCACAATACGCCAGTTGGAGAATTACCACGAATAATAATATCATTTCTATCATCACTTGCATTGCTCACGCCCGCATAGTTCTGAGCCATACGTGCGGGATCCAGAAGGGTTCCGCTATATTTCATAGCCTCGTCAATACTAAACGAGCGCGACGATACAGAGGACATTTTATTAATCGACTCCGCCTTCTCTTCTGTAGCTACTACTTCAACACCAGAGAGCTCTGTCATATCATCTTCTAACTGAAAATTCAACTCTAAGTCTTTACCAGAGTTCAATAATAGATTGTTGAGCACTTGCGGCTTGTAGCCCACTATTCTCACTTGAACAGTCAATCGACCAACAGGCACCTCTTCTATTCTGAAGTACCCTTGATCATCGGTTACCGCTCCCTTGATAGGATCCAACGAGGTAATCAATACCTGTGCACCAACTACAGGATACTGGCTTTGCTTATCGACTATCACTCCGCGAATCGCACCCACATTCGATGTTTGCGCAAAACCCGCTACTGACATGAGTCCCAATACTGCTAGTAAGAAAAGATTTTTCATCATTCTAATTTTGTGATGCAAACTTCCATCGAAGTCATAAACAATAAAATCAAATACCCATGAATTGCTTGATTTGATATGTGAATTGCTTCGTCTTGTTAAAAGTAGTTAACCCCTAATACCAATCATGCCAACACTTTCCTTACTTTGTAATCCCATTTGTTTCACTTCTTATGAAGTCAAGATATCTTCAATTACTAGTTGCCCTTAGCTGTGTTGCCGTTCTCGGCCTCATAGCTCTTCAAGTATATTGGGTAAATAATACATTCTTGCTTCGTGAACAGGACTTCGAAAGCAACGTCACCAAAGCGCTCAACAAGGTTTCGGAAAAATTAGAAAAAGAAGAGATTCGATTCTTACAAAACTCTACTTCTGGCAGCCCTTCTGTTCGCGTGAGCGGAAACGGCAACTCAAACTTGATCATTAGCTCGAGCAAAAAAGATGTGAATCTTGTAAAAGATGCAACCCTTGATGAAAGCCGCGACTCCGCATTCTACAACAAACTCGGCTCAGGAGGAATCGAGCAGAGTCAAATCCTCAAACAATCAGGCCTACTTGATGATATCATGGGTGGTACGCTCGAACTAGACATTATTTCAAAAAGTATTAATGAACGAATTGACACCACCAAGGTGGATAGCCTCATCAAAGCAGAACTAGAATACTTCGGGATCAAAGCGCCTTTTGAATTGGCAGTATTCAACAAAATGCGCCAACCTCAAATCATTTCAGAAAACTTAAAACCCTACGCTGAGTTATTCTATCTCGAAGGTTATAAAGCAAAGCTTTTCCCCAACGATCCTTACTCTGATATAAACTACTTGCGCGTGTGGTTTCCGAATCAAAAGGGATATCTTCTACGCTCTATGAGCGCGATGCTTGCCACGTCGGGAGCTTTACTGCTTGTAATCATGTTGCTGTTTTCATTCTCAATTCGCACTATTTATCGGCAGAAAAAATTGAGTGAAATCAAAAATGATTTCATCAATAATATGACGCATGAATTGAAAACTCCAATCGCTACAATTTCACTTGCTTGCGAAGCAATGAACGACCCCGACATGCAGAAGAGTACTCGCGCAATGTCTACCTACATCGGTATGATCAACGAAGAAAATAAACGACTGGGGGTGCTCGTAGAAAACGTTCTTCGTACTGCGATTTTCGAACAAGGTGAAATGCAATTGCGCGTCAACAAAGTGAACATCCACACTGTTATAGAACAAGTGATTCGCAACATTGAGATTCAAGTAAAGAAGAAAAAAGGACAAATCATTCAACACTTGGATGCAAGCAATCCCGTCATTGAAGGAGATAATTTGCACATCACAAACGTCATCTATAACTTGATTGACAATGCAATCAAGTACAGTGAAATTTCTCCGACAGTTGAAATTTTTACACGCGATGAAATGAATGGCGTTGCCATTGCGTTCCGTGATAACGGAATTGGAATTACAAGAGAAAACCAAAGAAAAATTTTCGATAAACTATACCGCGTTCCAACCGGAAACGTGCACAACGTAAAAGGCTTTGGCCTCGGATTGAGCTACGTGAAAGGGGTCATTGAAAAACATGGCGGAACGGTAGATGTAGAAAGCGAAGTAAAAAAAGGAAGCACATTCACAATACATATTCCTAGAACATATGAAAAAGAAAGTTAGAGTTTTATTATGCGAAGACGATCCGAATCTCGGTATCCTCTTGTCTGAATATTTGAATGCAAAAAATTTCGAAACAGATCTCGCTACTGATGGTGCAGAAGGAAGTAAGATGTTCAAGAAAAATTCTTATGACTTCATCATCCTTGATGTAATGATGCCCATCAAAGATGGCTTCACATTAGCTGCTGAAATTCGCCACGACGATAAACACATTCCTATCCTTTTCCTTACAGCAAAAAGCATGAAGGAAGATACACTTGAAGGATTCAAAGCTGGTGCAGACGACTACATGACCAAGCCTTTCAGTATGGAAGAGCTATTGGTAAGAATGACTGCAATCTTACGCCGTTCGGCCGCGCTTCCGGATGATGATGAGGTATTGGAATTCACTATTGGTAAATATCATTTCGATTACAATAAGCAACGTTTGCTTTTCAATGACGAAGAACACAAATTGACTACAAAAGAAAACGAACTGCTCTACTTACTTTGCAAAAACGTAAATGGTGTGATGGAAAGAACGTTTGCTCTCAAAGCAATCTGGGGCGACGATAATTACTTCAATGGAAGATCAATGGACGTTTACATCGCGAAACTGAGAAAACACCTCGCACAAGATCCAAGCGTTGAAATATTGAACATCCACGGAAGAGGGTTTAAGCTTATCGCTTCTTCATAGAAAGCGATTGAATTGCATATATTTGCGTCAAACAATCGGTTTATGAGCAAAAACTCGTCATTATCTTTCGCATTTGGCAAGAAAAACTTCTTGTTTGTTCTTGGTGGTCTTGCTGTTGTACTTATCGGCTTTATGCTCATGAGCGGCGGCGGTTCTCCTGATCCAAATGTCTTTAATGCAGAGGAATTGTTTAGTGCTCGCCGCATCACTGTAGCCCCAATCGTAGTATTGATCGGCTATGTGATCATCGGTTATGGTATTATGCTCAACCCGAATAAAAAGGAATCATGACCCTTCTGCAGGCTATCATTATTGCCATCGTTGAAGGTCTTACTGAATTTCTTCCCATCTCAAGTACTGGGCATATGATTATCGCCCAGCATCTAATGGGTGTACCGAACGATGCATTCACTAAAATGTTCATTATCACTACGCAATTCTCAGCAATCCTAAGCGTGGTAGTGCTCTACTGGAATCGATTCTTCCAGTCATTCACGTTCTATTTCCGACTCCTAGCAGCATTCATTCCTGCAATGGTTCTCGGTTTTTTATTGAACGACTACATCGAGTCTTTACTTGAAAGTGTACTGGTGGTTGCAATCTCTTTGCTACTCGGCGGTTTTGTATTAATTCTGATTGATAAATATCTCAACCCAAAAGAAGAAACGGAGGTGACCTATCCGAAAGCCTTCAAAATCGGACTGTTTCAATGTATTGCTATGATTCCTGGTGTGAGCCGCTCTGCAGCAACCATCATCGGTGGTATGACGCAAGGCCTCACCCGTAAGCAAGCGGCAGAGTTCTCATTTTTCCTCGCGGTACCCACTATGTTTGGCGCATCAGTACTCCAACTTTACAAGGGCCTCAAAAACGCTCCAGATGTGTTTTCTGGCGACAATATCACGACGCTGGTAGTTGGAAACATTGTGGCCTTTATTGTGGCTGTAATCGCCATTAAAGGCTTTATCAGCATTCTTACTAAATTTGGATTCAAAGGCTTTGGATACTACCGCATCATACTCGGCGCTATTCTCCTAATCCTCATTGCAAACGGTATCGATCTGCAAATCACAGACTGATTTGAAAACAAAGATTTCTGCTGCCATCATCACGTTCAATGAAGAACGTAACATTCAACGCTGCCTTGAATCGCTTCAAGGTGTGGTGGATGAAATCGTGGTGGTCGATTCTTTCTCAAAAGATCGTACAGAAGAAATCTGCAAATCATTCGGAGTACGCTTCATCCAAAATCCTTTTGGCGGACATATTCAGCAAAAGAATTTTGCCATCGATCAAACCTCTCACGATTGGGTGCTTTCTCTCGATGCTGATGAGGCACTAGATGAAACGCTCAAACAATCGATCCTTACTGTAAAAGATAACCCAACACAACTCGGCTATTCATTCAACCGGCTCACCAACTATTGCGGACATTGGGTGAGATATAGCGGTTGGTATCCCGACACAAAAGTGCGACTCGTGCATAAGGCACATGCCCGCTGGACAGGCATCAATCCTCACGACCGCCTCGATATGCTGAATAATGAAACGGTGGGACACCTTAATGGAGATCTGCTCCATTACAGCTACTACACGCGTGAAGATCATTTGAAACAAATTGA
>JAIXWP010000002.1 GCA_027491215.1 Flavobacteriales bacterium
CCGGTGATGTCATGATTACATTCTTGCCTGCTGAGCGCACCACCGAAGCAATACGCTCATCATCCGTCGCTACAATCACTTTTGATAATCCCGTGCACTGTTCTGCTCTTTCCACTACACGCAAAATCATCGGTACTCCCCAAATGTCAGCTAATGGCTTTCCTGGGAAACGTGTACTTCCAAAACGGGCTGGTATAATTCCAATAATATTCATTACCAATTGAAGGTGTATTGAATGGTTGTTAAACGTGGTTCTTCAATGTCCAAAGGTCGGATAGCATAGGTTCGGTTCAACATATTATTTACAATCAGTGCCACTTTGTGATGCTCATTGATTTTGTATCCAGCACGCATGTCAATCACCCATTCCGGACGAACATGCTCTCTTCTCCACTCATCAATTCCAGGATTGAAAATAGTGGGCAGTGTGCGCTCCAAAAATCCAAATGCATCATCAATATTCTGCATGTGGCTATTGTAGCGATAACTAACACCCAATGACCAAGCGCGATACGTTGCTTGCACATCCATTCGAATCAAATGTTGCATGCGATATTTCAAAAGATAATTGGTAGTATCAGAACTTGTGTTCAAATAATTGACAGGGCTTGATTGTGGATCAAGCTTTCTTGCATAAACCAAGTCTGGTGTCAAACTCACAGGTTCTGTGAATGTATAACCGCCCATAAATTGAATCAAAACCGGGCCTGCTTTTCCTTCTCCAAGCACCGAAGCTTCAATTCCTCTAACACGAGATTTACCAGTATTCACGCTCTTAAATCCAAATCCCAAGAGATTGGTAAATGTGGGAGTAGCCCATTGACCAAAAGTAAATTCGATGTAATTATCATACTCCTGTTGAAATGCCGCTACATCAATATAACCAGCAATTTTTCCAAACTTGAATAATTGCTTGATTCCAAATTCTGTATTGTAACTCGTCTCCGATTTCAATTCTGGATTTGCATAAATGCGAATAGCACCTAATGATGTCACAATGAATTTTTCTGCGATGCTCGGGAAGCGATATCCTTGACCGTATGAGCCTCTCAAATATGTTGCCTTCCCGAAACGATAATTGACGCCAGTTCTAAAAACAGGCTTTGCTTCTTTTTCTCCATTGATAACAAACTGCTCGTAACGCACGCCTGCTGATGTATTCAAGCGGTCGCCCCATTTTTTATCTACTTGAAAAAATACCGCTTGATTCAAACTGTGATTCATCCCGTCTTCATTTCCACCGAGATATAATTGACCTCGTGAAGTAGTGGTTTGATTAACTACACCTAATGTGGTTACCAAGTTTTTTACCCCAATAGAATCCCAACTTTGTTGATACTGATATTCGGAATACAATACATCGCTGAAATTTCCTTGATTGTTATCATTCTCATTGTCCAATGTCTGAAAGCGCGAGCGCAAACTGTGCTTTGCTCCTTTCTTTCCATGATAGACCACAAATGGATCTACAGTACCTAACAGTTGAATGGTGCGTGTTGCGCTGCCTTCAAAAGCACTGTACAATCCGGTGGAATTATTTTCCCAAATAAATGCACTCAACGAATTACCGATACTCCAATTGGTATTCACTCCAAAACTGAGTCCTTGTACTTTTTTAGAGCGATAACGCAAATTCAAATTCATGCGTGCGCGTGAATCCGCATTGTATCGGTCTGCAGTAAATGGATTGTATGAATTATCAATTTTGCCTGTGATGGAGTCGGGAAGCGGACCTTTGTGTCCATCATCGCCCAAAAAATATCCACCGTAGACTAAATCGAGTTGTCCGATTTTTCTTTTATGTAAAAAATTGACGCCTGTTTTCATCAACGAACCAGCCCAATATTTTGCTGAGTCCATTTCTGGGTCCGAGTAGATTCCATGAAAAACTGTGACCTGCGTTTCTGGTTTTTCTCCAGGAAATGCAGTACGCATATTGATAACACCAGAAAGCGCGGAGCTACCATATAGTACACTTGAAGCTCCTTTCACGATTTCTACTTGCGATAAATTCTCGATCGGTAAAAACTCCCAACTAGGTTTGCCCGCATCGCCGCTCAACATTGGAAGATCGTCAATCAATACCTGCACGCGACTACCTGCTCCAAAACTATAGCCGCTACCACTTCTTATCTGCGGCTCACCATCGACAATCGATACTCCTGAAGACTGCTGTAATATCTCATCTATAGATGTTGCATTCTTTTCCTCTAATAATCTCGGTTTGATTACATCCATACTCACCGTGACCTCGCCGAGATCTTGCTCAAACTTTCCCGCACTTATAACAACTGTATTCAAATTTGAAGCTTCTGGTTGCATCGCGATATCCAGAGAAAGAGTCGAGCCGGCAGTAATCACCACCTTTTTTTCAAACAAATCATAACCTGTGAATTGCGCGTTGATTTTGTGCTCCCCAGCTACCAATTCAAAAAAGAATTTTCCATCCAGATCTGACAACACTTTTTGTGTGCCATTATCCACTGATATAATGACACCAGGAATGGTCGTTCCGACTTCATCCAATACGCGTCCCTCTACTCTTCCATTTTGTGCAATGGAGTAAAATGAGCAAAGAATAAAAATGATAGAAAAAAAGAAGCTCTGTAGCGACACCCTTTTTGGTAAAAATAAAAGCATTCAAAATGAGGTTTTGGTAGTAAACAACAATACACAAAAAAAAGCAAACGGATTCGAAAATCTTCATGCTTGAAAAAAAATTAAAAAAGTGAGGCCCCTCATATGAAGTTTCGTGGTTGTTTTTTTGCACCTCATACCTAATTGACAATGTAACGTTAGTAAAATCAATGGTTTACGAGTGGCTGCAACTCAACCTAATTAGATTTGATAGCGTAGAAAGGGACATACAACCACACAACACTATACTCAATTAATATGAGAAACATTTTGCTCCACCTTACCCTAACTGCACTGTTTTTAGTAGGTATAGAATACCCATCCAAAAGCGCTGAAAACCTACATTTATCTAGCACTACAGGTAATCAACCTCCAGTGGTGCTGGTACAAAATAATGGACAGGTAAAGTCTTCTTTTCAGGGTGCACCTGATGAAGTACTTTTCTATGCATATCAAAACGAAATGAGTGTCTTTTTACAAGGCAATTGCATTTCATACCAGTTTTTTGACGGTTCATTCCGCACGGAAAAAACAGGTGAATCTTTTCGCACAGACATGGTACTTGTAGGTGCTCAAAAACCTTCGAAAATTGAGGCATTAAACGAGAATGATTACTTCGAAACACATTACAGTTCTTCAGAGAAAAAAGTAATCGTAAGTCATTCTTTTGAAAGAATAGTTTTAAACGAAGTATATCCTGGTATTGACTGGGTTGTTTATGCAACTAAGAATGGAATCAAATATGATTTCATTGTACATCCTGGAGCAGATGCCAACATGATTCAACTCATGTATAAGCATGCAAACAATGTTTCCATCACCTCTGATGGTGGTCTAGAAGTAGAAACTAAACTTGGAAAAATACAAGAGGGAAAGCCGTTTTCATACACCAATAGTGGAACAGAAGTTAAAAGCGCTTTTCATATTACAGGAAATATCGTCACATTCGATATTGAAACATATAACAAGCAAAAGACTTTAACTATCGATCCTGATGTGGTATGGACCTCTTACTTGGGTGGTTCAGGATACGATGAAGCCCGCGCCATATGTGCGGATGAGGCCGGTAATACATACATGACAGGATTCACTTCTGCAACTAATGGAATCGCAACTGGCGGTTATCAAACAAACTACGGCGGTGGAAATTATGATGCCTTTATCACAAAATTCAATGTTGCTGGACAACGCATTTGGACGACGTATTTCGGAGGCAATGGTAGTGATTTCGGCAGCGCAATAGCTCTTGATAGTGGCGGAAATATTTTCATAGCTGGTACAACAGCATCCACTTCAGGTATTGCTGTTAATGGCGGTTTGCTTGATTATGCAGGCGGACTCTATGATGGATTCGCAGCAAAATTCTCTCCTAACGGAATGCTACAGTGGTCGACATATCTTGGAGGAATTCAAGAAGACAACGCTGTAAGTATCGCTATCGGTGAAGACGATCGTTGTGCAATTCTTTGTCAAACAAAATCAAATGATGTATTCGTGAATGGTGCTTATCAAAGCTCATTTGGCGGTGGAACTTCTGATATGCTTCTCACCTATCTCAACAACGATGGTACATTTGAATGGAACACATTCATCGGAAAAACAGGTGACGAAAATCCTGGCGCTGTTGTTATTTCAGAAGAGTATATTTCTGTTGTAGGTTCTACATCTTCAACCTCAAACATAGCAATTGGGGGACCTCAAACTACATATGGTGGGGGCGTCTCAGACGGATATTTTGGTGTATTCAATCTCGACGGTACACTTTATTGGTCGACATATATTGGAGGTACAGGTGAAGACCTCGCTCATCAAATTGCGATCAATCGCTTCGATGATGTATTCATTAGCGGAAGCACAAATTCTTCTACCGGAATCGCCACTCCTGGCGCATCACAAACCACCTTCGGTGGTGGTGAGTTTGACGCATTTCTTGGTGAGTTCTCTTTAGACGGAGCAGAAAATTGGATGACCTACCTCGGCGGTGAAGGCCTTGACAAAGGCAATGGCGTAGCGGTGGACGAACTTGGCGGAGTATTTATTGGAGGAATTACTTCTTCACTTCTGAATATTTTTGATGATGGTTTTCAAGTTGAAAACGCGGGAGGTACTGATTTACTTTTTGCATTCTACGATTCTTTTGGCGTGAAAAAATGGTCTTCCTATTTCGGTGGAAGCGATGATGAGACGATGTTCTCTATGGCTGCAGACGAAAACTCACGCGCCATCTTCGCAGGATCTACACAATCAAATGGTGTTGCATTCAATGGTTGGGACACATCTTATGGTGGAAGTACTGACGCACTTTTTGGAAAAATTCAAGACTGTAACAATCCTTATGTGACTGTCGACGTGTTAGGCGATGTAATGTTCTGTCAAGGCGAAAGCATTGGTCTTACAGTAGGTGGAGCCGACTTTTTTGATTGGAGCACTGGTGATTCTACAACAGTTATTGCAGTAGATACAACGATGTCAGTTTATGTCATCGGACGTATGGATGGAACTGATTGTATGGCGCTCTCCAACGTTGTTGAAGTACAAATGATGCCAGCTCCAGAAGTAATCACTTTCGCCGAAGGTCCAACTGAGTGGTGTGGTATAGGCGAAGTGATGCTCTTTGCAGAAAGTGAAATGGAAGACGTAGTCTTCACTTGGAGTACTTCTGAAATTGGCGAAGCATTGCTTGTGTTCGAAGACGGCTCTTATACCTGCACAGTAGTCGGAGAAAATGGCTGTGAAGGAACAAGCGATCCAATAGTTGTTACAGTAACTCCAGCTCCAACAGTGGTAGCAGCTATAAATACAGACGTTACATGTATTTCAACACCACAAGTTAATATGATTGCACTTCCGCTGGGAGGAACTTTCATTGGTGAAGGAGTCGTAGGTAGTCAGTTCATTCCAGAATTGGCAGGCGGTGGCTATCATGAAATCTATTACGAATTTGTTACTGAAGAGGGTTGTACAGGCCAATCAGAAATATTAGGTATTGAAGTCTTATTCGAAGAAACAGTACTATTTGTTGATGCCAACGAAATGTGTGTCTTTGATCAACCAATTGGAATGTATGGTTATCCTGAAGGCGGATACTATACAGGAGCTGGTGTATCTGGGAATATGTTTTATCCAGAAATCGCAGGACCTGGTGAGCACGAAGTTGCTTATGTATTCACAGATGGAAATGGATGTGCGAATAACGGTGTCCAAACAATTGTTGTAGACGCTTGCGTTGGTGTTTCCGAAGTTGACAATAATGAAATTTCCATCTATCCAAATCCAGTTCAAAACACTTTATTCTTTCAATTGAATAATGCTTCATTGACAAGCATCGAAATCATTGATGCGATAGGTAAGGTAGTGTATCAAACCAACTTTAACAATGGCATGTCATCAATACCTACTTCTGATTTAGCTGTAGGATTTTATACCATCAAGTTCATAGAAAATCAAAAAAGCTTTGTTAAGCAATTCATGAAAATTTGACCCTGATTATTTTTCAGGATTTGGTTTTGGTTAAGCCGGGCGTTGTAAGGGGCGCCCGGCTTTTTTTATGCATGTTTTTTTGCATCTCATACACCTTGAAATTAACTATAAGGACTTGCTCTAAAATAATTCATGCTTCTCTAAATGTTATTCATGCCTTTTAGGAGTCTACTCATGTCCGATAAACACTCCAAAACACCTTATTTTACTAGTGTTTCAATGAATTCCAAACAGTAACAATGCGTGTGAATAGTCGGTAAAAATTATCATAACCAGATAATACGACGTCCTATGAAACACACACTTTACTTGTTTCTTGCGATCATAGCATTGCTTCCTTCTTGTCAAAAGGAATTTGTAATGCCCGAGGAGATTGTGGAAGAACTTCCACCAGTTTATGTGCCCGACTCAATGCGCATCAACTTCATTTGGGTTGCACCAAATGATAATGCTCCCAACTTAATTGGTGCCCGCTTAGAGCTTAGAAACATGCAAGATTCACTTCTTTTGAATGGCGTGGACATTATGGGCTCGCAAGACAGCGTATTCCAATGGTACCCTTCCATAGGCTTGAATAGTGATAGCTACTATTTCAAACTTAAAAGCCCCACTGGTCAACCTTTAGATAGCTGCGCAATCCAATTGAGCGATGCTTTGGGTAAAGATGAATGGATTATTCAGCAGCCTAATTTCACATATTATATTCAGTTGACTTGGATTATGGAAGATTCCTTGAGGGTTGAAGGGCAATAATGATTAAATTCGTTAAACCTAGTTGATCCTTCTCTGTTAAAAAAGTATATCACTCCACCTAATGAGTAGCATCCCTGTATCCGATACCGATCTTCATGATTTGCGCATGCGCATTTCGGCGTTAGAAAATGAACTTGCTGAGAAAAATTCTATGAGTGAAATTTCAGAAGAGTTTCCTCATCCTGTTTTTCGCATCGCTAAAGATGGCGGGATTTTGTTTGCAAATGATCAAGCTAAGGCTATAGAGAGTGTTGAATTTGGCGGAACTCGCCTACTTATTGAAGATTATTGGAAGCTTTTTGTGCAAGGCCTTTCAAAAGACTGGTCCATCGCAAAAACCGAAGTTACAACAGGAGAAACCACCTATTCCTTTCATTGCAAACTCCACCTTAATCAAGGATATTTTCACGCTTATGGAACCGATATAGGTGATCAAAAAAGTAGAGTAGATCGATTGCTTTCTTC
>JAIXWP010000133.1 GCA_027491215.1 Flavobacteriales bacterium
TAACCTGAACACAAAACTCGTAATCAAATTTTTGATTAAAATTCGAGTCAAAATGATTATTTTGCAAAAATTGAAATTTGATTATGATTTTGAAGCCTTCTTTCCTCACGATGATCCTGAGACAGAGTTCTATCAAAACTTTCGAAAGAAATTCGAAACAGACAATGACTTCTTTATAGTTGTTCTTGAGAATAACGAAGGAGTTTTTGAAAAGGAGTTTTTGGGGAAAGTAGACAGCCTAACTAATCAGCTTCGGAGAATAGAAAATATCGATGAGGCAAACGGCCCTACCCAGCTGACCGAATTCGTGCGCGATCCCTTACTGGGCTCTCTATTCACTAGACCAACTTTACGTTGGCAGGAACCAGAAAATTACGTCATCGACTCAACCAATATTTTTAACTCAAAACATCTAGTTGATGTATTTTTTAGTCATGATGGCAAAAGTGTAGCCATCAATATGAAGCACAAGCAAAAGCTTGGCAAAAAGAAATGTGATTTGATGTCATTGCAAATAGAGGAAGAGGTTGCGAAGTATGGTTTTGATAAAACACACGTTATTGGAAGGGCACTAGGGCAGCGTATTTATGTGGAGATGATGATTAATGAGTTAGCGCTCTTCATTGGTATCAGTCTTTTGCTCACTGTGGTTTTTCTATTTATTGCATTTCGATCTGGATGGGGAATCATCATCCCAACATTGGTGGTGGTGCTTGCAATTCTTTGGACACTGGGTTTTATGAAGCTTATTGGTAAGGACATTGATTTGATGATTACTGTTCTTCCAACGATCATATTTGTAGTGGGGATGAGTGATAGCGTCCACGTTCTCACCAAGTATTTGCAAGAATTACGTAATGGAAGAAGTAAAAATGATGCGATCAGATATGCTTTCAAGAGCATTCGCTTAGCAACGTTTTTAACTGCACTTACTACGAGTATAGGCTTCTTAACTCTTGTATTATCCAATATTCAACCGATATCTGATTTTGGGGTTTACACTTCAATGGGAGTCATGCTTGCTTATGGTCTTACGTTTACCATGTTGCCTGCGATTCTCTTTTTAGCGAAGCCAAAACGAATGTTTGAATTCAGCTCAAGCGATGATTTTTGGACGGCCAAATTGCACCGTGTTTTTCGATGGGTTTTGCGCAATCGCAAGCAAGTATTTTCAGGGGGAATAATTGCCATAGGTATCGGAATTGGTGGTATTTATTTACTGAAGGTGGATAATGTAATGCTCGAGGATTTGCGAGATGATCATATCCTGAAGCAGGAGTTCAAGTACATGGAAGATCATTACAGTGGCGTTCGCCCATTTGAAATGGCTGTCATTCCCAAGCCGGGTATTGATCCTTTCGATCCAGCTTTCCTAAAAGCACTGGATAGCATTGATACTTTCTTGCAAAATGAATATAAGGTTGGAAGTTTATCTTCTCTTGCACAACTCACCAAGATGCTGAACAAAGGGCTAAACGGTGGGCAGAAAGAGTACTTTGCTATTCCTGATGAATACGGAATGCGACAAGTGAAAAGTGCATTCAAAAGAAAGGATACGAAGGAGTTTGTAAAACTTTTCTATAATGCTGAAGAGCGGGTATTGCGAGTAAGCGGAAAAGTTGGAGATACCGGGCGTCTTCATTATGAGGCATTGAATGAAAGGCTCGCTGACTATGCCGCTGCACGAAAACTGAATCAATACTTCGATTATAAAATCACAGGAACTGCTCACCTAATCGACTTAAACAACAAATCTTTGGTGGACAACATGGTGCTTGATTTATTGCTATCAATAATGGCCATTGGTATCATTATGAGCATTATTTATAAATCATGGAAGATGTTTTTCTTAACCATTATTCCGAACATTATCCCATTGGTATTGGTAGCGGGAATTATGGGATTTACGGGGGTTCCAATTAAGATTAGTACCTCGATTATTTTCAATATTGCATTTGGTATTGCCGTGGATGATACCATTCATTTTCTAGCTCGAGTGAGAACTTTCTTGGGCGAAGGACTGACATTACGTTATGCTGTGAAGAGAACATTCTTAACAACAGGAAAGGCAATGGTCATCACAACACTCATCCTTTGCGGAGGTTTTATGACGCTCATTGCCTCTAATTTCCTTGGAACATTCTATATCGGAATCCTAATCACGCTTACTTTGATTATTGGATTGGTTACCGAACTATTATTTGCACCATTGGTGGTGCTATTTTTCTTTAAACCAAAAGAAGAATCAAACAAGCTTATTTCACAAAGCGAGTTGTAGTTGATCCGTTTTCCACAGATGTAATGACAGCTGAATAATTTCCGCTTTCCAAACCACTAATATCGATTGTTAGTTTAGAAAGTGAAAGACCGTCCTTTGAGATAACAATTCTTCCAGTCATATCAAACACTTCAATAAAGGCGATTTTGTTGGATTGGAAAAGCTCGATGGTTATAAAATCATTAGCAGGGTTAGGGAATACAGATGCTTTGAGTGATTCTATTTCGTCAACGCTATTAATACACTCACCTTGTGTGAATGACGTCACACCTCCAGCATTTACCGCTTCGCAATCATTACTGTAAGTAACACCATCACATCCGCATACAGGAATGTAGACTGCAGGGCAAATTGCGTTTGGGTTAATCAGTGATGGATCGATACAAGCGGCACCACACGCTTGCTCACAAGCGGATTGATCATTAAAGAAGTATGAGCTGTAATCAGTTCCATCAGAGGCGGTAGTTCCACAACCTGAAAGTGTTTGACAACCTACACCCTCGAGATTTGCAATTCCCAAGACCATATCGCAATCTCCGAAATCAGCGCCTGATGGGATTTCAGGACAAACTACTGCGCAAGAGGCATTACATGTTTCCATTGAATCGAAAAAATATCCGCTGTAATCATTACCATCTGATCCGATGGAGCTGCACCCTGAGACGTAAGCGCATTCACCCGATTCGGTATATCCTATTCCCAATACCATTTGACATAGACCAAAGTCCACTCCTGTAGGAATGACAAGGCAATCGGAATTTTGAGCGTAAGTAATTTGACTAAATGCAAGTGCAGTAATGATGAGTAATTTTTTCATGTAGTGTCGAATTTGTACTCATTAAGATGATAGGAATCCAAAATAAGTTGCATAATGAGGTGAAAAGTTGCACTAAAATGATTGGGGAGTGCAACTTTTTATAAGAATTTCATATCTTTACCTTAACCTAGAACACTAGGAATAAACCTTCGAAATTGCGATACCTCTCTTTTATATCGTGTTTTCTACTTTCACTAACTGTATTTGCACAGATAGGCAAGGAAGGTACGCCCCTCACATGGAGCCTGCCTGCAAATGGCTTGACCAATAATATTTGGAAGACGCTCCCTGAAATGGATGTCGAGGCAATTCTTGCTTCTGAAATTTCTGAAGGTGTTGTAAAAGGAAGACCTTATCAATTCGCAGTTGCTACAGATGTTGATTTCAACTTGACCAATTCAGGGCGTTGGACTAATCTTACCAACGGAGATCGCCTTTGGGTATTGGGACTTACTTCAACTTCGGCTCTTTCATTGAATGTAACGTTCAATCAATTGAATCTACCCGCAGGTTCTCGTTTATACGTTTATAACGCGGAAGAAACTGATTACATAGGACCTCTTAGTTCTAAAGACAATGTCAGTGATGCTCATTTAACACTTCTGCCACTCTTAGGAAACGAAATTATTATCGAGTACTTCGAACCCTTTGCTCAAAGAGGAAATGGTGCTGTTTCTTTGAGCTCTGTTGCACAAGGCTTTCGTTCTTTAGAGGTTCCAGAAACGGCAGATTACGCTTGTTATGAAGCATTCGATATCGATGCTTCTGGTGCTAGAGGTGAGGAGTTATCTTCTTCAACTCTATTGATGCTAGTTGATAACGGTCAGCGTATCTGCTCGGGTACATTTCTAAACAATACAAAATCTGACGGACGTCCTCTGTTTGTAACGACAGAAAAATCATTAATAGGTGATCCTAGCTCGTGGGTTTTTGTAGTAGGTCTGAACAATGCAGCTTGTTCACTTGACGAAGCAGGCGGAGGTCTCACTTGTTGGAATAATGCAATCAATGGTGCTCAAACACTCAAGATTAATGAAACTTCAGGATTGGCTTTATTAGAATTGAATCAGTCACCCAAAACAGACTGGCGAGTATTCTATGCAGGTTGGAGCATGGCTGAACCAGGCTTTGATCGATATAGTGTTTTTCAACATGCTCTTGGAAGAAATCAATCTTACTCTGAATGCAGCCAAGACTTAACAAATGTCCAGGTTGGTAATCTCGAATTAGCAAAGGTGTCTCGATGGGATGTAGGAAATACTTTTAGTGGAAGTTTAGGGTCTCCTATTTTCAACTCGCTGGGTCAATATTGTGGAAGTTTTGCTGGAGGAAACTTGGAATGTGAAGGTATTGGAAATGATTATTTCGCGCTTTTAAACTCCGCTTGGAATGATTTCTCAGGTTATCTTAATCCTGTAGGAGAAAGCGGAGCTAACACTCAAGGCTTTTACCCAATCTTTGTAGAGGAAGATTCAAGAGAAAGCAGCTCAGGTAGTGTTTTCGTTTTTCCTAATCCTGCTTCTGACTTTATTTATATCCAAAACGAATCAGAGGAAGCAATTGAAAGCGTTGAATTCATTGATGCGCAGGGTAGAAAAGTATCTCTTTATACACCTGATTTACCTTACATCAATGTAAGTGATCTTCCTTCGGGGCTTTATTATGTGACCATTAAAAAGACAACTACATCTGTTGTCTCTAAAGTGATGATTCGTCACTAATTCAATTTATTTTTTTCATCGCAAACAATCATCGTTGCTGCCACTGTGGTGGTCACCGTAGCCAATGTCACGCCCAATATCGGTACCTTAACTAGCAATGAGTAGATTAGTCCATTTCCGACAGCGAGCCCTTTATTTGCGCGCATAAAGCTTATACTGCCTTTGAAGGTATAGCGACGATTTTCAAGAGGATAGTCTAGATTCGAAAAGCCACTGAAATAGGCCCCCACCAGAAATGACGCGATCATTGAAGCGGGGGTGATGATAAAGTCGAGCGGTGCAAATAGAAGTGCAATAACGACATTGGCAAACATTATAGCCATGGTAATGCTAAGTTCTAAAAACAAATTTCTAATGCTCAAGGCGCTTCCTCTGATGATATCTTTCATCATTTGCCCAAAATCAAAGGGAAGTGATTTTCCTGTAAGAATCTCCTCGGTTCGTGAACTCAATATTGACATTACAGGCGACATGATGATAAGCGTTACGTACTTCGAAATTTTCCAAAAAACATAAAGCCCGCAAATCCAAGCAATAAACTGAATCACATTAGAAGCGAGATGATGAAAAAAGGATTGCCATGAATCAAAAGCATCACCCATTGGCGCTCCAATCAAGAAGTGCACGTATGCCATCAGTTTATCCACTAAATGATCTATTAGCTTAGTTGCACTTAGATAAATAGCAATGGCAGCTAAGAAAGGATAGAGAAAAAAATGACTGAGTTTGTTCTTGAAAATGAAACTCCAAGCCTTGGGCCACATGCCTAAGGCATACTTAAACTGCTGATAGTTGGTCATGTGCGAAAGGTGCAAAAAAAAACGCTTACTAAATGTAAACGTTTTTTAATTCGGTATTAGTCTTCATCACCGCCGTCATCATCGTCGTTGGCGTCGTTGTCTGAAGTATCATCATCATCATCATCGTCAGAGTTGTCTGACGAATCATCTCCTTTGAAGTTATCAAAGTCAGAGATTGGTAGGCCTTCATTGTCTCCACCTTCTTCATCATCCACTTCCATGTTCTTGTCAATTTTGAAGAGATAGATGGTGTCCTCAGTTTTAATTTCGAGGGCTTTAATGAATTGTCCCTTTGGAGTTACGAAAGAGATCAAGTTCTCATTCTCGAAACCATTAGGATAATGCTCATTAATCAAGTCAATGTGTTCTTGACCGATTGTTTTGTAATCTTTTATAATGCGCTTCAATGCCATGGGGCGATTATTATTGATTTAGAATCCATGCAAATATGAGGGGAGCAACGATAGTTGCATCACTTTCTACAATAAATTTTGGAGTATTTATGTCCAATTTACCCCAAGTGATTTTTTCGTTTGGTACAGCACCGCTGTAACTACCATAGCTAGTAGTGCTGTCAGAGATCTGGCAGAAGTAGCTCCAAAATGGAACGTCATGCATTTCCATATCTTGATAAAGCATCGGTACAACACAAATCGGGAAGTCACCTGCGATACCACCACCGATTTGGAAGAATCCAACACCTTTTCCAGCGCTGTTATCAGTGTACCACTTAGCCAACCAAGTCATGTATTCAATACCGCTCTTCATAGTTGAAGGTTTGATATCGCCTTTGATGCAATAGCTAGCGAAGATGTTACCCATTGTGCTGTCTTCCCACCCAGGAACAATGATTGGGAGGTTGCGCTCTGCAGCTGCAATCATCCAAGAATTTTTAGGGTCTATTTGATAGTACTGCTCCAAAACTCCACTCATGATCATTTTGTACATGTATTCATGAGGGAAATAGCGCTCACCGCTTGTATCAGCATCTTTCCACAATTTGTGAATATGCTTTTGTAACCTTCTGAATGCCTCTTCTTCAGGAATACAAGTGTCCGTTACACGATTCCATCCTTTTTCTAGAAGGTCCCACTCATCTTGAGGAGTAAGGTCGCGATAATTAGGCACTCTCTTGTAGTGGTCATGTGCAACTAGATTCATTAAATCTTCTTCCAAGTTAGCACCTGTGCATGAAATAATGTCCACTTTACCTTGTCGAATCATTTCTGCTAATGAGATCCCCAACTCTGCTGTAGACATCGCTCCAGCGAGTGTGATCATCATTTTACCACCTTCCATGAGGTGTGTTTCATATCCCTTTGCCGCATCTACCATCGCCGCTGCATTGAAGTGCAGGTAGTTGGTTGACATGAACTCACGGATTGAACCGTATTTACCCATTATTCCTTTTGTTGTTTATTGTTTGAAAAAAACGTTCTATTTCTTTCGTGCGGCAAATATTAAAAAATCGCACGGGTTATTTCTTTTCTTTTTTTAAGTTTTTGAAAAAAAATTATTAGAAGTGAACGGACTCCTCGTGTAATAGTTTCACTAGCCCGCGGATAAAGAACTTTCTAATCTTTTTATCCAGCTCTTTATTCAAGGGTTCAATGAGGATATATTGAAACTTTAACTGAATCACTTCCTTCTTCACAGAAACGGTTTTGAGATTGCAAGTGCCAGGCTGAATCTCATGAATATGGGGTTGCAACATGTCGATCAACTTGCTTTCCAAGAGTGCTATATCAGATACCATCAAAGGATCAACCTCAAACTCTATAGATGTTTTCTTGAGTTCACGTCGTGTATAGTTGATGATTTCACTAGAAAAGACTTTGTTATTTGGAATGTAAATGATGTCGTCATCATCATTTAACAAATGGACATTGGTGAGTGTGATGTCCATAATTTTTCCCTTATTTCCATCAATCGATACTTGGTCACCGATACTCACCACTTTTACGAAGGTGAGGTACATCCCGTTGATGAGGTTGGAAATGTAATCCTTGGTCATCAAGACTACCGCTGCAGCTATAAGGGAAAGGGAAGTGAATGCTTCTTTTACCGAAATATTAAATAAAGAAAGCAATATCACCAATGCCAAAATGAAGTAAATCACCTTGGAAATATGACTGACTCCAATCGTGAAATTGTCTCTTTGATTATTATTTTTGATTTTATAGACAATCAAGATGATTTGTCGAATGCTCTCCAATACAAGATAGGAGATAATCACTCGGTAGGAAGCATGCTCAAAGACCGGTGGGAGGTTGGTAATGGCAGTTAGATCCGCGTATTTCTGATGAAAGAATACTAAGAGCGTCAGTAGCCCCAACGTCAGTAATAGTCTAGGAATGCTTAATATCATTTGTTATTTGTCGTAATACCCAAGGATTTCCAGCACTTCTTTCGGCTTTTGCTCTGGTGCAAATTCCTTGTAGCGCAACTTTCCTTTAGGATCTTTATCGATAAGAATGTGTCGTGGGGAAGGTACCAAACAATGGTGAATTCCGCCAAAACCTCCCAAGGTTTCTTGATATGCCGCAGTGTTAAAAAATCCTATATACTGATCTTGGTCGGGATAGTACTTCGGCAAATAAATGGCATTTGTGTGCTGCTCTGAATTGTAGTAGTCATCGCTATCACAAGTCAAACCACCTAAGAACACGCGCTCATAATTCTCACGCCAGTTGTTGATAGGCAACATGATGAAACGCTTGTTGATTGCCCAAGTATCTGGTAGAGTAGTCATGAAAGATGAATCAATCATATTCCACTTCTCTCTATCATTCTGTTCTTTTTGATACAAAATTTTGAAAATCGCACCCCCGCTTTCACCAACAGTGAATGAGCCAAACTCAGTGTAGATATGTGGCACCGGCACTCCCGCCTCATCGCATGCTGATTTCACTTGACGAAGAATTTCTGTTACCATATACTGGTAGTCGAAACTGAAAACAAGTGAGTTTTTAATTGGGAATCCGCCGCCTATATTCAAGCTGTCAAGTGTCGGGCAAAGCTCTCGGAGTTCGCAATACACTTTCAAACATTTTACCAATTCATTCCAATAGTAAGCAGTATCCTTGATTCCAGAGTTGATGAAGAAGTGAAGCATTTTCAGCTTTAAATTCGGATCTTCATGAATGTGTTTCTTGTAGAAACGAGTGATACTGCGGTATCCAATACCTAACCGAGAAGTGTAGAACTCGAATTTAGGTTCTTCTTCGCTAGCGATACGAATTCCAATATTCAAGGTTGACTTGGTCTTTTCCTTGAATGCATTTAATTCATATTCGTTGTCGATGACCGGCAGAATCTCATCGAAGCCATCTTCTTTCAGATCGAGGATACGTGTTACGTATTCTTCCTTCTTAAAGCCGTTGCAAATAATTTTCTGAGTCTTATCAATCTTCTTCATTTGAGCCAATCGACGAATCAAGTCGATGTCATATGCAGAAGAAGTTTCAAGGTGAACGTCATTTTGAAGCACCGTCTCAAGTACGTGGCGAAAGTGCGAACTCTTTGTGCAATAGCAATAGTGGTATTCTCCCTCGTAACCAACTTCGGCTTTCGCTGTAGCAAACCATGCTTTCGCACGTTGAATGTTCTTTGAGATCTTAGGAAGATAAGTGAATTTTATTGGACTGCCATATCGACGAATCAAATCCATGAGTGGAATTTCATGAAACATTAATTGGTCGCCATCCATTTTAAATTCCTCCTGTGGCCAATCAATTGTCTGCTCAATGAGGTCGATATATTTTGTTTTCATCTTTCTCTTCTGGGAATACTATTATTTTACTTGCAAATATATGTATCCTACGGGGTTAGAGGAGGGTGTAGGAAAAAGTTTTTGAAGCTCAAATCCACTTTTGTCTTTTGAAAAAAACAATCATCCCCATCACAATCAATATCATGAGCCCCCAAACGTAAAAATATCCATGTTCCCAGTATAATTCAGGCATGTGCTTGAAATTCATTCCATATACCCCAACGATAAAGGTCAGTGGAACAAAGATGGTAGTAATGATAGTCAAAACGCGCATCACATCATTGGTTCTAATGGTAATGCGGCTATGGTACAAGTCGATTAAGTTGCCTAGCATCTCACGATACATCGCGATATTTTCTGACTCATATATGATATGGTCAAAAAGATCTCGGTAGTATTTTTTGTTTTCATTCTCTGTCTCGTTGTGAAGGGTGTTGATTGCTTCTTTCAACGGATCTACACTTCTTTTGAAGTGTATGAGCTCTTTGCGTAATGAGAGGATGCTATTGATGACGGATTCCTTGGTAGTGCTGAGTACAAGAGGTTCAAGTGCTTCTATTTTTTCATAAAAGTCTTGAGAAAGTTTGATGTAATTGTCGACGATCACATCGAGCAGGAGATATGCTAAATATTCTGAATCCTTTGTTCTAACACGACCAGTGCTCATACGAATACGATCTCTAATCGGCTCAAAGTCGTCTCCAGGTCGCTCTTGAAATGTCAACAAAAATCCTTTGCCAATGATGAGCGAGAACTGCTCTTCATTAATAGTCTTAGTGGTGCTTTGGAAATCGAGCATTTTCAATGTCACAAAAGTGAAGTCTTCAAACACTTCAACTTTCGGGCGACTAGTGCTATTCATGATGTCTTCCTGGACCAAAATGTGAATTCCGAATATGGCTCCCACTTTCTCTACCATGCGAGGGTCATGGATTCCATCAAAATCTAACCAAGTAATGGTGTCCGGCGTGCGATATTGATGACACTCTTCTAAGTCGGTAATGGTGCGCTCTTCAAGGCTATCGCTTGTGTAATTCATCACGCGAATGCTAATTTGCTCATCGCGCTTTTTTCCCACGTGAATAAGCGATCCGGGGCCTAATCCTGCCTTCGCTGCTCTGTCTTTTTTATTCATAGCGATATTGTTCTCTCTGTTGACGCCGAAAAGTAAGTGTATCTGTTGACAGTTCAATGCTCATATTAATTTTTTCCTGCTTTAGCGGAGATGTTTTGCACTTCTATTTTTGAAGTAAAATAGAATACACGTGAAAGTCCATCTTATCGCCATCGGAGGAAGTGCCATGCATAATCTTGCAATCGCTCTTCATGAAAAAGGAATTCAAGTCACAGGAAGTGATGACGAAATTTTTGAGCCGAGCAAATCTCGACTTGAGAAACGTGGTATTTTACCTGCAACTATTGGTTGGTTTGAAGAAAAGATCACCAGTGATCTCGATGCTGTAATCCTCGGAATGCACGCAAGAAAGGACAATCCAGAATTGATTAAAGCACAAGAACTCGGACTCAAGATTTTTTCTTATCCTGAATACATCTACGAACAAACAAAGGACAAGACTCGTGTTGTAATTGGAGGAAGCCACGGCAAAACAAGTATTACTGCCATGACTTTGCATGTGCTTCACCAAAACGCTGTAGACTGTGATTATATGGTCGGGGCTCAACTCGCAGGATTTGACTGCATGGTGCGACTTTCAAATACAGCAAAGGTCGCTATTCTTGAAGGTGATGAATACCTATCTTCTCCCATTGATCTTCGACCAAAATTTCACTTGTATCAACCGCATATCGCTCTAATCAGCGGAATTGCTTGGGATCACATTAATGTATTTCCAACCTTCGATATTTATGTGGAGCAATTCAAAATTTTCTTAGATAAAATAGAAAATAATGGAACGCTCATTTACTGTGAAGCGGATGAGGAAGTCAAGAAGCTCTCAGAAAAACATACGGGTAATTTTGAAAAAATAGCTTATCAAACGTACCCTCATCGCATTGAAAATGGAGTAACGATTCTCGATACTCCAATAGGTGAGGTGGCTTTGGAAATTTTCGGTAAGCATAATCTTCAAAACCTGTTTGGATCTTACTATATCTGTAAAAAACTCGGTGTCTCTGATGAAGGTTTTTTCAAGGCCATCGCAAATTTTAAAGGCGCTGCGCGCCGTTTGGAACTCGTTAAGAAGAACGACAATACAGCGATTTATAAAGATTTTGCGCATTCACCTTCCAAACTTAAAGCGACTACTAGCGCATTGAAAGAACAGTATGATGATCGCAGCCTAATTGCCTGCATGGAATTGCATACTTTCTCTAGTTTGAACGCGACATTTTTACAAGAATATCATGGCTCGATGGCCACTGCTGACAGAGCATTGGTGTATTTCAATCCCCACACAATTGAACACAAGAAACTTCCTCCCATCTCAATCGATCAAGTGAAAGAAGCCTTTGGCTCTAGTAATGTTGAAGTATTTACAGATTCGAAACTTCTGCTTGCTGAATTGAAAAGCATTTCTTGGAATAAGAAAAACTTATTGATGATGACCAGTGGTAATTTTGATGGAATTGATTTCGCACAAATGGCGGAGGAATTATTATCCTAAGCCTACATCGAGCATCATCATGATTAAGAAGCCTCCAATAAATCCGAGTGTTGCCACATCGGTAAATTTATCTTGTTGTGTTTCTGGTACTACTTCTTCGATGACTACATAGATCATTGCTCCAGCGGCAAATGCTAGAGCGTAGGGCAAAATCGGTTGCATCTGCATAACAGCTAGCGCTCCTATGACGCCAGCTACGGGCTCAACTATGGCACTCAACTGACCATACCAAAAGCTTTTACCACGCGACAATCCTTGTCTGCGCAAAGGGAATGAAACAGCCATTCCTTCAGGGAAATTTTGCAATCCGATTCCGATTGCAAGCGCTACAGCACCACCGATACTTGCTTCTGGAATGCCAGCCGCAACTCCACCGAATAAAACTCCCACTGCCAATCCTTCTGGGATGTTGTGTAATGTGATCGCAAGAACCAATAAAATTGTACGGTGCCAATTGGTCTGCACGCCCTCTGCTTTGTCGGATGGAAAATTGATATGTAGGTGAGGCAAAATTTTATCTAACCCAAAAAGAAAAAGCGCGCCGCAACCGAATCCTACTGCTGCAGGCATGGCCTTCATAAATCCCTCTCCAGGACTCATTTCAATCGCCGGAGCCAACAGTGACCAAAAGCTCGCCGCTATCATTACTCCGCCAGTAAATCCTAGCATTCCATCGAGTGTTCTGCGGCTTAAATCTTTAAAAAAGAAAACAAGGGATGCACCAGCTGCTGTTACAAGCCATGTAAAGGTGGTTGCTATCAGAGCTGCCCAAACGGGGTCGATGCTGTAAAAAAATTGAAGTAATGGACCGAAAAATGAAGAATTCTCTATCATAGTTTTCTCTTTTATTCTGTCATTTTTTTAGGAAAATCATAATCTATTAATCTTCCTATTTCACGACTAATTAATTCCCAAGATTCAATTTCAAGTTCTATGGTTGCAATAGCACATGTGGGCATTTGCACATGTTCACCAGTCAAATAGGCTACTAACAAACTTACGCCATAGTTGTGGCCAATGAATGCAACATTGTCAAATTTATCATCTAGCTTTTCTACAACATTAATTAATGCTGATACCGGTGCCTCATAAATGGACTCTTCCCATTGAATTTTGTTTTCGGGAAATGAAAAAGCAGCGGTAAAATGTTGCGCGGTCTGTCTCGTTCGTTTTGCTGGGCTTACTACGAAGTGATCAACTTTGGATTTCGCCTGCAGCCGCTCCGCCATCATTGGGGCATTTTTCTTTCCGCGCTCATTTAATGGTCGGTCAAAGTCTCGCATTCCTTCATCTGCCCAACTCGATTTTGCATGTCTTATAACGTACAAGTGTTTCATGGGTCACGAAAATACACTATGATTGTAGTTAATATGAAACAAATTCATCTGGATAATAATTGGAAGATTATTTTTTCCATTCTCGGTGTCACAGCATTGCTGATGTTGCTGTGGTTCTTTAGGGTTATCATTGCATATCTACTGATTGCTGCGGTAGTATCATTTGTGGGTGAGCCTTTGATGAGGATTTTGAAAAAAATCACCATTAAAAAAAGATGCATGCCCTCATGGTTATGTGCTCTCATTACCCTTCTCACATTTGGTGTTGTGATTGTTGGACTAGTGCTCATGTTTACGCCACTGCTCATTGAGGAAATCAATATCATTTCACAAATAGACCCTACAATAGTGGCGGAAAGATTTCAAATGAAATGGAATGAACTGCAAGGAGTTGTGCAGTCGTCAGGTGCTGGACTTGATCAAAATGAAATAACTCAATTCCTTATCAATGAAGTCAAAAACTTAATGAGTTTTGGTTGGGTATCTAGTTTATTTGGAAATATTTTTGGCTTTGCAAGTAGCATTATCATTGGGTTTTTTGCGGTTTTATTCATCGCTTTCTTCTTTCTAAAAGATGGACTTTTATTCGCGAGAATGGTCTTTACTCTTACGCCTGATCGTCATATGGATAAGGTAAAAAATATCATGGAGCATTCTCACCATCTGTTAGGTAGATATTTTATTGGAATCGTACTTCAAAGTCTTATCATGACGGCAATGGTATCGATTAGTCTCTACATTCTTGGTGTTCAAAATGCTCTATTAATTGGGCTATTCGGAGGAATCATGAATGTGATTCCTTATTTGGGACCGCTGTTGGGTGGAACATTCGGAATTGTTGTGGCTTTGACCACGGGACTGCACTTGGACTTCAATGCGGAGATGCTGCCCTTATTAGGGAAGGTTCTCGCTGTATTCGTTGTGGCTCAGCAAATCGATGGTTTTATCGTACAACCGCTTGTGCTTGGAAATAGTGTGAAAGCACATCCTCTTGAAATCTTCATTGTAGTGCTAGCTGCTGGCACCATTGCAGGCATTATGGGAATGATCCTCGCAATTCCCGCTTATACGATTTTAAGGGTTGTGGCAAGAGAATTTCTCTCTGAATTCAAGGTTGTCGACTCTCTGACAAGAGATTTAAATGATGAGTAATCGAAATAATCTCGGGTATTACCATATGAACTAGCCCTTTAGGTTTATTGTAAAACTTTATTTCATTCGAGGCGTGTCTTTGACATACTTTTGTATCCCGTAAATAAGCTTTTCTCAAGCAATACGGGCATGTCAGACAACACAAAATACATCTTTGTCACCGGTGGGGTGACCTCTTCCCTAGGTAAAGGAATCATCTCAGCTTCTCTAGCAAAACTGCTACAATCGCGTGGATATAAAGTTACCATCCAAAAACTGGATCCTTATATCAACGTCGACCCTGGTACGCTGAATCCCTATGAACACGGAGAATGTTTCGTGACTGACGACGGTGCTGAAACAGACCTCGATCTTGGACACTACGAACGTTTCTTAAATGTGCCCACGTCTCAAGCAAATAACATTACTACAGGACGCATTTATCAAAGCGTTATAGATAAAGAACGTCGCGGGGAATACCTCGGGAAAACAGTTCAAATTATCCCGCACATTACTGACGAAATCAAACGTTGTATTCAAATCCTTGGATCAAAAAATGATTTCGATTTTGTAATTACTGAAATTGGCGGTACCGTGGGCGATATCGAATCACTTCCATACATTGAGGCTGTTCGTCAGATGAAATGGGAAAAGGAAGAAGATGTAATCGTAATTCACCTGACACTTATTCCATTCCTCACAGCAGCGGGTGAACTCAAGACCAAACCTACACAGCACAGTGTAAAGATGTTGTTGGAAAATGGTGTTCAACCTGACATTCTTGTTTGTCGCACGGAGCATGAATTGAATGCTGCGATAAGAAATAAGATTGCTAAGTTTTGTAATGTTACTTCTAATGCAGTAATTCAAAGTATCGACGCAGAAACAATCTATGATGTTCCTGTCTTGATGCTCGAGGAAAAATTGGATGAGGTGGTTTTAGAAAAACTAAGTGTAAAGTCTCGCAAGAAGCCTGATCTCACTAAGTGGATGGATTTCTTGAAACGTTACAAGAATCCAAAGAAGCATGTTACAATTGCTCTAGTAGGAAAATATGTTGAGCTGAAGGATTCATACAAGTCAATTGCAGAAGCTTTCAATCACTCTGGTGCCGCAAACGAAGTACACGTTGATATTCGTTGGGTTCACTCGGAAGAAATCTATGCAAAGAATGTTGCAGAGAAATTAGGTGGAGTAGATGGAATCCTTGTAGCTCCAGGTTTTGGAAGTAGAGGTATTGACGGGAAAATCGAGGCCATCAAATTCGCCCGCGAAAATAAAATTCCATTTTTCGGTATTTGTCTTGGAATGCAAATCGCAACGATTGAGTTTGCGCGCAACGTCCTAGGATTGGAAGACGCTCACTCTTCGGAAATGAAGGAATACACTAAGCACCCTGTTATTTGCTTGATGGCAGAACAAAAGAGTATCGTCAACAAAGGCGGTACTATGCGTCTGGGATCATATCCATGTAAACTGGTGAAAGGCTCTAAAGCCTACAAAGCCTATGGTAAGGAGATGGTTGAGGAACGCCACCGTCACCGTTTTGAATTCAATAACGACTACAAAGCGCAATTTGAGAAGGCTGGTTTCAGAGCAACTGGAATCAATCCTGATAGCGGACTTGTTGAGATTATTGAATTAGACGATCATCCATATTTCGTAGCAGCACAATTCCACCCAGAGTACAAGAGTACAGTGATGAATCCACATCCACTGTTCGTGAGTTTTGTGAAGGCAACTATAAAGGATTAATCGTTTGATTTAGTCAATACTTATTTTACAGCGACATTCGATGTCCTCAAAAGGGGTGCAGTCTTCGTAGAGATTCTTTGGATAGCCATTACTGTATTCAAACAAATCTCTTGAAGTATTGTAGTTGAATATTTCGTCTCCGATAGTAAGCATTCCTGCTGCTTTCGCCGAAGTGAAATCTGTTATCTCCACATCTTTTCCGTGAAGCGATCCGCCAGTGCGATAAGCGATGTTGATGTACTGTGGATTAATCCCAAGATGTGTTCCGCACAACAATACTTTGATAGGATCTTTGAGATTTTTTAGACAACAATAATCTCTCACACAGCTCTTGTTATCTGCAATCATTATAATCTCCGTATAGTCTGGATACATCAATGTTCCCTTCACTAAAGCTTCGATGTTGTTCTCAGGGTAATCACCTCCCATTCCATTGGTGCGAACGGTTTTTAGAAGACGTGTAAGCGATTTCAATTCGTTGGCCTCCTCGCCATAAATCCCCCCAGTCTTACCATATTTTTTCTTGGTACTTTGATCTCCATCATTGAAAAAGACAAAATATTTTATTCCTGAAGAATCATAATTCTGAACATGCCAGTCCAGTGCTTGCGTGCCATATTGGTACATGCTGCCAGTCCAATCCATCACCAACAGCGAATTATTCCATTCAGGGTGTTTATCAAAAACACGAATTACTGTGCTATCATTTACTCCGCCAATACTTCTTGCAAATCTCTTGATGCCTTGTTTTGAAGTTCTTTTTTCTGTTTTCAGTTTCCGTTCTTCTGGGGTCAACTTAACTACGGGTGTAACCGTTTTTGTAGAGGTTGAAGCGACTAGTTCTTTTTTCTCATAAATAATTTCAAAACCATGAAAGAGGCTTTGTGCTTGAGATTCAGAAGTACATTTGGTTTGAAGAAGTATGCCCCAAGAAATTTCTGTCGAGTTAAATCGAGGGTCAATATTAAACAATGCCATCAATCGTTGTGCGAGCAGATCATAGTAGTCTGTGCGCCAGAGATCGCGATCAACGGGGTATTTACTGTAAATCAAATTAATTTCAAGAATCACGAGATTCGTGTCTTGTGCATTCCAGGCTGAAGCGTTTTTGATAATGGATCTAGCATAACCATTTTCAAGAAGTGTCGCCGTGTTTTCCGAATCACGCTCGTAAACTTCAATCTCATTGAGATCAAATATTTCTTCGATTTCTTTTGAGAATCGTCGAGGTTCTGAAAGTAATTCGATGCTGAATTGTTGCTCTTGTGAAAATACCTGAGCGGCGCTGCAAATAAAGAAAAACAGTAGAAATAGCGCTCTCAGCATGAGGGAGTGAGTGTTAAGATTCACCACCTAATTTACGAATGTTCTTGAGCACAATTCCAAGATCATTCGACAGTCGGTAGTCTTTCGCGTAAACGATATTGAGCTTCTGGATATTGTCATCTGTTCTCGATAATGCAGACAGATGCGATAACGGATGCAATACGCTCGGCTTAAGACGTGGTAGTTTCATCGGAACAGAAGTGTTGTTTGCTGGTGCAAATCCAACCCAAGTTTTCTGTTGAATCAAAACTAAAAACCAATTTTTAATAAACGATAGGGGAGCTTTTTGTATAAAAAACAAAAAGGGTAGTGCGGGTGTCATGAGCAGGCTCAAACCGATGTCAAACGAGCTTTTCACGCGTTGGTTGCTTGATTTGCTGATCGAGTTTACCTCGAGCATGTAGACGTCACCACTCGTGTCTATTGAGTTACTACCAATGATGTAAAGCGTTTCAGGTGGTGCGATCTTAAACTCGATTTCGGAATTGCCGAAATTACTCATGGTGGAAATGATGGTGCTAGATGATAAGTCTTTCGCACAAAATATCACACTATCCACATTGCGCACACGAACAATTTCCTCGAGCTGTGCAAGATGCCCTTGATATTGATTCCCCTCTTCTGGAGTGGCGCTGATATAAATAACGTCTTCAACGGTGAAGAAGGTTTGTAGAATAATTCCCTTCACTCGTTCAATCTCATCTTTACTACCAACGATGGCAAAGCGACGGGTAACATTTTTTTTCCACGATACTTTTCCTTTCAATAGTAATTGAGAAAAAATACGTGTGAGGATAAATACAAAGGGTGCGGCGAGGGATGCGCTGAGTACAATAGCGCGCGAAAAGCGAAGCGATTCGGGTAAAAGGGAATAGGATAGCAAAATAAACAATGAGCCTAATATTGCCGCTTTAAATGGCCTTAAAGGGTTCACTGGCTTGTCATAGCCTCCCCCTAGCCATGAAGAAAAGATCCAAGTAATCGTAAATCCGATAAAAGCCGGAATGGTCAAATGACTCTCGATCGTTTTTTCTGTGAGCTCTGTGTAGATTTTTTGGGTAAACAGTAATGTGCCTAATAGCGCCGCTGCATCTACTAACGGCAATGCCAGTGCTTTAATGAATCTCGCTAAAATCGCTGCGGATGCGCGAAGCCAAATCGCTACTTGGATGAAGAAACTAAACAACTTTGCATTCGATTCGCTGAAGTGCTTCTTGGCGAAAATGACCATGGCGTTGTAAAAAACAAAGACATAGTTCAAGCTTCCTTTCTTGGTGCTTTCTCCTTTGTAATGAATGATACAGGTATCAGGATAGTAGTAGTTTTTCCAACCACCTTGAATAATTCGCCACGATAGATCAATATCTTCTCCATACATGAAGAATGCTTCATCCAAAAGCCCTACTTGATCTAAGGCTTTCTTGCGCATCATCATGAATGCACCCGATAAAATTTCGATTTCATGGGTACTGTCGTTGTCTAAATTTCCGAGATGATAGCGATTGAATTTTTTTGATTTTGGTAAAAGACGCGATATTCCAAAGATCTTGTAGAATGAGGTTTCTGGAGTTGGTAAACCGCGTTTCGACTCGGGCAAAAATTTCCCTTTTCCGTCTACCATCTTCACTCCAAGTCCACCCGCATCGGGATGCTGATCCATGAAGTCTACAATCTTTACCAATGTGTCTTCTTCTATTACAGTATCTGGATTTAGCAACAATACATATTCTCCTTGTGCTACGCGCATGGCTTGGTTGTTTGCTTTCGAAAACCCAGTATTGTCCTTGTTGGCAATCAATTTTACCCAAGGAAATTTTTCAGCAACCATCTCAATGGAGCCATCCACTGAGTTGTTGTCGACTACATACACTTCCACTGCCATCGTGCCTATCGCGCGTTGCACGCTTAGCAGACATTGTTCAAGAAAATACTGAACGTTATAGTTGACGATGACGATGGTTAGTTTCATTCTCGTAATTATCGTTTTAATGAAACTTCGTAAGGAGTTCTTAGGAGAATACTTCTGCCCAAGGTTACTTCATCAGTGTATTCTAATTCACCTCCTACCGCTACTCCTCGCGCGATAGTTGAAACTTTAATATTGAAAGCGCTCAATTTTCGATACAAGTAGAAACATGTCGTTTCTCCTTCCATCGTTGCGCTCAGTGCAAGAATTACTTCTTTCACAGCGCCAGATTCCGCGCGTTTTATCAATGAGTCGATTTGCAAATCAGTAGGGCCAATTCCGTCCATAGGAGAAATAATGCCGCCTAATACGTGATATCTTCCATTGTATTGCTCAGTGGCTTCAATTGCCATGACATCTCTGATATCACTCACCACGCAAAGCACCTGTTCCTCGCGATTCTTGTTCTTGCAAATCGAACATTCATCTTGATCGGAAAGGTTGTGGCATGTCTTGCAGTACTGAATCTGCTCGCGCATATCCACCAATGCATCCGCAAAGCGACGAATCTCTTCGGGCTTGCGTTTCAATAGATCTAACACCAATCGCAATGCTGTCTTTTTACCAATTCCTGGTAAGCTCGACATCTGATCGACGGCGTTTTCAATAAGTTTTGACGGAATATTCACGGTGTAAATATAAGGATGACGAGGCAGGTTATATTTGTCCCACTATGGAAGGTGCTATCTTATTTCTACTACTCATCTATTTTGCCGTTCTCCTAGGTGTATCCTACTACACTAGCCGAAAGGCCGATAACCAAACTTTTTTCGCAGCCAATAAATCTGCGCCTTGGTATCTCGTGGCTTTCGGCATGGTTGGAACATCGCTCTCAGGCGTCACGTTCATAAGTGTGCCAGGAACCGTCAACACCGCTGGATTCACTTATTTTCAGGTGGTATTGGGATATTTTCTCGGCTATTTCGCTGTTGCGTTTATCCTCCTTCCGCTGTACTATCGATTGCAGCTAACTTCCATCTACACTTATCTGCAGGGTAGACTTGGAATGCAATCTTATAAAACCGGTGCATTTTTCTTTATCATTTCTCGAACACTTGGTGCTACACTGAGATTATTCTTGGTTATCAATGTGCTTCAACTCTATGTGATGGAAGCATTACACGTTCCATTCTGGGCGACATCACTGCTTATCCTCATCATGATTTTGTTGTACACATATAAAGGCGGGGTAAAGACTATAGTGTGGACGGATACGCTACAAACATTTTTCATGCTACTGGCGCTTGTAGTCTGTGTAGTTTTCATACTCGGAGATTTGAATCTAGGAGTAGGGGAGGCGCTCGCTCAAATGACTGACTTGGGCTACACCAATATTTTCAACGGTGATCCAAATGACAAACGATTTTTTCTAAAACAAATCATTGGCGGTGCCTTCATCACTATTACGATGACTGGTCTCGATCAAGAAATGATGCAGAAGAATATTAGCGTGAAAAATCTCGGTGATTCGCAGAAAAATATGATGTCATTCAGTGTGGTGATGGTCATTGTAAACTTCCTTTTTCTGTTGCTCGGTGGTTTGCTGTACCTCTACGCGCAAGCGCATGTGCCGGATTTGAAAGGCGATGAATTATTCCCTCGAATTGCTTTGGATTATCTGCCTACTGGCATTGGATTGATATTTATTATAGGATTGATATCTGCGCTGTTTCCCTCGGCTGACGGCGCCATTACAGCGCTCACATCTTCTTTCTGCATTGATATTTTAGGAATGCAACGAGATCAGAAAAGCACAGAAGAACAAAAAATGCGTCTGCGAAAAAATGTACACTTGGCTTTCGCTGGTGTCTTTTTGCTCTTCGTTTTTTACTTCAAATGGTTGGATGATAAAAGCATCATCAATGTGCTGCTAGATATTGCAGGATACACCTATGGACCGTTACTCGGACTCTTCGCTTTCGGTATTCTAACCAAGCGATCGGTGGTGGATAAACTAACTCCTGTGATTTGTGTGATTGCCCCATTGATCACTATCGGGCTCAGTTATATTCCTGCTGAAAAAATGGGAGGATATAAATTCGGATTGGAATTGCTCATCATCAATGGAGCTCTGACATTCTTAGGTCTCTATATTTTTTCTAAGAAAAAATTGGACTAGTCTATTTCAAGAATCGTGTAACTTGTTTGTTGAAAGGTAACCACTTCTTTTTCTTTTTTACCTAAAAAAGCCTTTCCGATAGGCGATTGTGGAGAAATGACAAAAACAGTTTGATCCTTCCACTGTACTTTTCCGATTGCTGTAGAAATAAAAAATATACCTCTATCGGTAGTGACTAAACTACCCGAATGAACGTTCGGTTGTGGGGTCACGTTTTTCAATCCAACAAGTTGTTGCATCTGATTGCGCCACTCTCCAAGTTGCTTCATGAGTTGTTCCTGCTCTAGATGCATCATGGCTCTTCCTGTCTCATGCTTATCACCTGAAGTGCTTTTGGATTCACTTTCTGCTCCCTCTCTTAATTCTTGCAATGCGCGCTCAATTTGCGAAGTTTTCTCTTCGATGATGCCAATGCAATGGTCGAGTAATTCTCTTTTATTCATTTTGAAAAAATGAAAAGGGCCTTCCTGAGGAAAGCCCTTTTATATTTTACAAGTAAAGCGCTTATGCAAGCATCATTACTGGGTTCTCTAAATAAGACTTCAAAGTCTGTAGGAAAGCCGCTCCAGAAGCGCCATCCACTACACGGTGATCACAGCTCAATGTTACTTTCATAACATTACCTGGAACCACTGCACCTTTCTTTACAACAGGTACTTGCTTGATTGCACCTACTGCAAGAATACATGCATCTGGCGGGTTGATGATAGCGGTAAATTCGTCGATACCGAACATTCCAAGATTAGAAATGGTGAATGTATTTCCCTCCCAATCGGATGGTTGGAGTTTCTTCGATTTTGCTTTTTCAGCGAATGATTTCACCTCAGCACCGATTTGCGCAAAGCCTTTTGAATCGGCAAAACGAACCACTGGTACAAGAAGACCTTCTTCAACTGCGACAGCTACTCCTATATGCACGTGCTCGTTGTAACGAATAGTATCTCCTCTCCAAGAAGAATTGATTTTTGGGTGTTTGCGAAGTGCAAGAGCACAAGCTTTCACCACCATATCATTGAACGAAATTTTAACATCACCTGACGCATTAACAGAAGTTCTTGCAGCCATTGCACCGTCCATATCAATCTCCATCGTGAGATAGAAGTGTGGCGCTGAGAATTTACTTTCTGCTAGACGACGAGCGATTGTTTTTCTCATTTGAGAAACGCTCTCTTCTGTATAGCTTTCTACTCCAGATGTCACATTATAAGTGCGACCAGCGCTAGCTGCAGCTGGAGTGAATGATTCGATATCTCTACGAACGATACGTCCGCCATCGCCGCTTCCAGCTACTTGATAAATATCGATGCCTTTGTCTTCTGCGATTTTCTTTGCAAGCGGAGAAGCTTTCACACGACCATTAGAAGATGGTGCTGGAACTGTTACAGGCGCTGCCACTGCCACGGGTGCTGGAGCCGGAGCCGGCGCTGCTACAGGTGTTGGTTCTGCCTTAGCCGCTGGAGCTGCTGCAGGCGCAGGCGCGCCGCTCAGCAATGCAGAGATATCTTCACCTTCTTTTCCAAGAATAGCTAGCAACGAATCAACGGGAGCTGATTTTCCTTTTTCTACACCAATGTGCAAAAGGACACCATCTTCAAAAGATTCGAACTCCATTGTAGCCTTATCGGTTTCGATTTCAGCTAGCAATTCGCCAGACTTTACTTTATCTCCAACTTTCTTATGCCATACTGCAACTGTACCATCTGTCATGGTATCACTTAGTTTCGGCATGCGAATAATTTCCGCCATAGTATCTTTTTTCTTAAAACGATTTATGAATGTCTAATTAGTCCTTCACGTATGGATAGTCATCGTGAGAGTAAACGTCTTTGTAGAGCTCATCAGCTTCTGGAAGAGGTGACTCTTCAGCAAACTTCACAGACTCTTCAACAATACGCTTGATGTCAGCTTCAACTGCTTCGATTTCTGCTTCAGTCATCCACTTATTTTCGCGAATCATGCGCAATACGTGCTCGATAGGGTCTTGCGCTTGGTATTCGGCTACCTCTTCTTTGGTGCGATACTTCTGAGGGTCAGACATCGAGTGTCCTTTGTATCGATATGTTTGAATATCTAACAAGGTTGGACCTTCACCTGCTCTTGCTCTTGCTGCAGCTCTTTCAATTGCTTCGCAAACTGCCTCAGGTCTCATACCATCGACAGTTTCACTTGGCATTTCAAATGAAAGTCCAAGCTTGCTCAAATCAGTAACGTTTGAAGTACGTTCAATAGAAGTACCCATTGCGTACTGGTTATTTTCAATGATGAAAATGACTGGAATTTTCCATGTCATTGCCATGTTGAATGTTTCGAATAATGCACCCTGACGCGCAGCACCATCTCCGAAGAAAGTTAGTGTTACACAGTCATTGCCTTTGTATTTATCTGCGAATGCAATACCAGCACCCATTGGAATTTGTGCTCCTACGATACCGTGTCCACCAAAAAGGTTATTCTCTTTGTCGAACATGTGCATCGATCCACCTTTTCCTTTTGATGTACCAGTCGCTTTGCCATACAATTCAGCCATTACTAGCTTTGGGTCTGTACCCATCACCAATGGATGTGCGTGGTCGCGATATGCTGTGATTACTTTATCATCTTTGCGGATAGCAGCCATCATTCCTGAAAGAATGGCTTCCTGTCCGATATACAAGTGGCAAAAGCCACCAAATTTCTGTTGGATATAGAGCTGACCGCATTTCTCTTCAAACTTGCGCATCAACAACATCTCACGGTGCCACTTGATATAAGTCTCCTTGGTAAACTTACTCGCACCCTTCGAAGTACTAGCCTTCGCTTCCGTTTTTTTCTTTCCGGCGATTTCTGTAGCCATTCTATTTGTTTGTATGGTGACAAATATAAGACAAGAGCGGTTTAACTCTGCCTTTTCTTGAATGTTAGTGTAATTTATACACTAAGTCTTGTTTTCCTAAACTAATTGGTCGAATTGCTTCAAGAAACGAACATCGTTCTCGAAGTACATTCTCAAATCGTCAATTTGGTAGCGAAGCATGGTGATTCTTTCGATTCCCATCCCAAAAGCAAAGCCTGAATATTTTTCAGGATCGATGCCAGAGGCAGAGAGAACATTAGGATCTACCATTCCGCATCCCAAAATTTCGAGCCAGCCTGTACCCTTGGTAATTCGATAGTCTGCTTCACTATTCAATCCCCAATAAACATCCATTTCTGCACTAGGTTCCGTAAATGGGAAGTAGGAGGGACGCAGTCTGATCTTTGCTTTCCCAAAGAATTCTTGAGCAAAATAGAGGAGCGTTTGCTTCATATCTGCGAAGGAAACTCCTTCATCGATGTACAAACCTTCGATTTGATGGAATTGGCAGTGCGCGCGTGAACTGATCGCTTCATTGCGAAATACTCTTCCTGGCATTACTATTCGTAATGGAGGTTTGCGTGTTTCCATCGCTCTCACTTGCACACTACTTGTATGAGTGCGAAGCACCATATCTGGATCTTTTTCGATGAAAAAAGTATCCTGCATATCGCGAGCAGGGTGTTCTGGAGGGAAATTGAGCCCCGAGAAAACGTGCCAATCATCTTCGATTTCTGGCCCATCAGCAACTGTGAAGCCGATGCGTTCAAAAATCTCCAGGATTTCTCTGCGCACTGTTGAAAGGGGATGTCTTGTTCCTACGCCCCAATCGCCCGTTGGACGGGTCATGTCGAGCGACGGATCCTTTGAAGCACTGCCTGTCGAAGTTGCAGACTGTAGGGCATCAATCTTTTCCTGAACTGCTGTTTTTAGCTTGTTCAGTTCCTGACCCATCACCTTTTTTTGGTCGTTAGGAATTTGTTTGAAATCTTCAAACAAATCATTTAAGATTCCCTTTCGGCCAGCGAAACGTATTCTGAAATTTTCAATATCCGTTGGATTTGAAGCTTCGAATGCCGCTACTTCCGCTAGGAAACTGTCAATTTTTTCCTTCATTATTTTACAATCTCCATGCTCATGATCACGTCTTGTTGTGGACGGTCACCAGCACCTGTTGGTTGTGAGTTGATTTTATCAATGACATCAAGCCCTTCTACTACTTCTCCGAATACGGTATAGTCCATATCCAACTGAGGCGTTCCGCCTACGTTTTGATAGATGGTCTTTTGTTCTGGAGTATATGTAAATCCAGGGTTTTTCTGCTGCACATAGCGCTCATATTGGGCTAATTGTGCTTCGTTGTAGAATGTACCTTGCACAATGTAGAATTGGCTGCCGCTTGATTTTTTCTGAGGATTCACCATATCTCCTTGGCGAGCTGCTGCAAGAGCTCCTTTCTTATGGATCAAGCTAGGATTAAACTCTGCATCTACGTTGTAACCAGGTCCACCCACGCCAAGCTGCACTCCAGGAGCTGCTCCGCGGCTATTTGGATCTCCACCTTGAATCATGAAATTGCGAATGCAACGGTGAAAAAGTAGGCTATCATAGTATTTTTCCTCAACTAACTTCACGAAGTTATCGCGGTGCTTTGGGGTTTCATCATAGAGTCTAACCACCATTACGCCGTGGGTGGTAGTGATTTTAACGTGTACGTTTGTCATAGGTATCTTTTTTTCTTCGGGTTTTACTGGGGCAGGAGCAGCAGGCTTGGCCTGTGCTATCTCTGTTGTTTTATCAATGGTTTCAGTGGTTGTTGTAGTACTTTTCTTACCTTTACAAGAGGAGAGGCTAAGACCTGTTCCAATTAATAAGCAACCAAGGATGTAAAATAAAAGTCTTTTCATTTAGCTAAAATTTACTTTCTTTGTAACGCACTACTTTTTTATTCGTAGAAATGCAGTGCGAAATTAAGCAAACCTTCCCATGACAACCACCAAAGCATTAAAGCTCTTTTTACTACTTCTTTCAACAGCCTCTGTTGTAACTCTTTCATCATGTAAAAAAGATGAGGAAACAATTGCAACTGTTCTAGTTTTAGACAATACAGGTAAGCCTGTACCGGGTGTAAGTGTTCGCCTCTTTGGAGAACCATCCGAGCCATGCGAAACATGTGTTATTCGATTTGACACTCTTGCTGTAACCAACGGTACTGGCAAGGTTACTTTCGACTTCAGTGATTTCTACAAGTCTGGCCAAGCTGGATTCGCCGTATTAAACATTGAGGCTACCAAAGGTTCTCTTTTTGGAGAAGGTATTATCAAAATCGAAGAAGAGAAGACTACAGAAGAGTCTATTACCATTGAATAATCTTCAATTATCATGATACTCAAGACCTGCCGATAGGCGGGTCTTTTTTTTTCTTGGAAAAATGGGGGTAATCAGTATTTTTGCGCTCCTCAATTTCAACGGGATGTAGCTCAGTTGGTAGAGTACACGTCTGGGGGGCGTGTGGTCGCAGGTTCAAGTCCTGTCATCCCGACAATAAAAAACCCAAAGCGAAAGCTTTGGGTTTTTTTATTCTATTCCCTAAATTTTATTTGAAGGATATGTCTTTAAAAGTTATACCAGAACTTAATCAACCGCGAAGCGGAATTTGAGAATCTCGAATTAAGAATCTCGAATCTTCTACTGTCCCTTATTTGTCCCGAAAGTAATCGGCATAATAAAGTTACTGTCCACTGGCGAGCCGTTTCGTGTTGCTGGTGTCCAAGTAGGCATCGTAGACACGAAGCGCAATGCTTCTTCATCCAATAAATAGTGCACGCTACCAGTGACCTCTGCATTACGAACATCACCCGAAGTATCTATGACGAATGTTACATAGACTGTCCCTTCAATTTTACGTTCGATTGCTTCTGCTGGATATACGAGGCTATCGTTAACCATTTGCTGTAAAGCTGTCATTCCTCCTGGGAATTTTGCTGAAGCAGTAGTTCTTGTTGATTTTTTGAAATTCTCTTCGGCATATTGGCGGTCTGGCTTTGGATTCCCATCATAGCTCCAACGGTTCCAAACACCCACTTTATTTCCATTTGCATAACGACCTTGTGACTCAACTACGCCATTTGCATAGAAATACTTGAATTCACCGTGTTCTGTGCTGAGAGCCTTGTCTTTGTAGGCTCCAGTCATCATCAATTCACCTGTTCTGTAATTGATTCGAACATTATAGGTAGTATCAGATACTAAGGTTGTTGTTCTAATAAATTTCGAAGAAATAGAATCGCGAACTACATTGAGTTGCGCATCGAGAAAATCGATCGAAGTTTGTCCGTAGGTTATAGTGTTAATAGCTAAGGAGATAACTATCAGAGCACAACCTCTCACCATCCAATTCATATAGCTCAGATCTACGTTAGGTAATTTATGGCGCTAATTTAACAATAATAAGACGAAATTAAATCACCTAGGTTGTGTTGTTTTTTTGAACATTTGCCAAAATATTGAATTCCAAATTATGGATTACGTCTTCGAAAAAACGTGGAATGAGACTGTGGCGAAAGTTTCCGAGCAATTCGGTGAGAAGCTAGATTATACAGCAATCATTTTTCTAATAGGTCTGCAAGAACTCGGAAAAGACCACCAGGCCTACAAAAAGGACCAAAAGATTGAGATCATGCACATTGGTATTTGTTCTCTTTTGACTCCCTTTGGGTACTACCATTATGAGGGAAGGGACCCCGATGGATGGCCACACTTTACTCGTGTTGAAAACCTTCCACCGTTGTCCCCTCCGGAACAAGAGCTTTTAATAAAAAAAGCTATTGTAGCATATTTCGACGAAGAAGCTTAAACGCTCAACCCTGTTGGACGCTCTTCAGCCTCTTTGTATTTCATAATTTGATCTAAAGCATCAGGAATCACGTCTGAGCAGATGGTGATAAAACTCCCTGCTTGCGCGTTGCTGAGTGCATACTCGATTGCAGCTGTTTCCTTAGGGATAACAGTCACTTTTCGATCCTTGCCGACGCTGTGAATTCCTTCTGTCATTAGGTCGATGATCTCCTGCTCGGTACGTCCGCGTAAGTTTTTGTCTTGACGGATGATGATTTCATCAAACATTCCAGCGGCCACGCGCCCAAGGTTGCGGATGTCTTCATCTCTGCGATCACCAACCCCAGCAATGACGCCAACCTTTTGAGTAGCATCAACCTTCGATAAGAAATCACTGATGGCCATGAATCCGTGCGTATTGTGCGCATAATCCACCATTACGGTGTAATTTTTAATGTGGAACATATTCATTCGACCAGGAGTCTGAACAGGACTTGGGATAAATGTTTCCAAGGCCATTTTCATATCTTCTATCTTGAAGTTGCGAATGAATCCTGCAAGAAGACAAGGAAGAATGTTGGAGATATTGAATGTGGCTCTTCCGCCATAAGTCAATGGAATGCTTGATGCTTTGTCTACTCGGATTTTCCAAGTGCCTTTGCAAATCGTCACGAACCCACTTTCATAAATGGCTGCCAGGCCACCCTTTTTGATATGTTCAACAATAATTGGATTGTTTTCATCCAGTGAGAAATAAGCAATCTTGCAATGAAGGTTTTTAGCCATCGCTGCAGTGTACTTATTGTCAGCATTGAGAATGGCATATCCCCCAGGGAACACACTTTCCGGAACAACAGCTTTTACCCGCGCAAGCTGATCAAGAGTTTCGATATCTTGGAGTCCTAAGTGGTCTTCAGCCACGTTGGTTACAATAGCGATGTCGCAATTGTGGAAGCCTAATCCTGCACGAAGAATTCCACCTCGCGCGCACTCCAGTACTGCGAAATCAACTGTTGGGTCTTTCAAAACAAACTCTGCTGAAATCGGCCCTGTGCAGTCGCCTTTCATCATCAATTGGTTTTGGATATAAACACCATCTGTGGTGGTGTATCCCACTTTGTGCCCCATCTGCTTGACTATATGGGCCATTAGTCGAGTAGTGGTAGTTTTACCATTGGTTCCTGATACAGCAATGATTGGAATTCTCGCAGTGCTGCCAGGAGGATAGAGCATATCGATGACAGGCTCTGCTACGTTTCTCGGCAGTCCTTCCGTTGGTTCGATGTGCATTCTGAATCCTGGAGCCGCATTCACTTCTAGTATTGCTCCACCATTATCTTTTACAGGAGTAGTAAGATCTTCTGCCATGATGTCGATACCGCAGATATCAAGACCTACGATACGCGCGATGCGCTCGCACATGAAAATATTATCAGGGTGAACCATGTCTGTCACATCGGTAGCAGTTCCACCTGTGCTGAGGTTGGCGGTTGGCTTTAAAAATACCTCACGTCCAGACTCTGGTATGCTTTCTAATGTCAGGCCTTCACGATTGAGCATTTCCATTAAGAAATCATCAATTGAAATTTGAGTCAATACTTTCTCATGGCCATAACCTCTGCGAGGATCTTGATTGGTGATGTCGATCAATTCTTTGATTGAATGCTTACCATCGCCCATAACTGCTGCTGGCTTGCGAATAGCAGCTGCTACGAATTTGTAATTGATCACCAATACGCGGTGATCTTTTCCAGTAATGTACTTTTCTACAATAACTCCTCTTGAATATTTTTTGGCAGCAGCAAGTCCAGTTACAGCGCCTTCCCAATCGAGAATGTTTGTAGTGGCGCCTTTGCCGTGATTACCATCAACAGGCTTGGTTACAATAGGGTATTTAATGCTGTCAATAGCATCTTTAAGACCTTCTTCTGAATATACAATTCTTCCTTTTGGAACTGGAATTTCAGCAGCTCCTAAGAGGTTTTTAGTTTCTTCTTTGTCACATGCAATATCGACAGCAATGCTGCCCGTAGTGCTTGCAATAGTAGCTCTGATGCGGCGTTGATTGATGCCATAACCGAGCTGAACGAGTGAATGTCTGTTTAATCGAATGTATGGAATACCACGCGCTGCAGCTTCTTCGACAATGCAGCCGGTAGATGGACCCAAGCGCTCATCTTCTCTGATTTCGCGAAGCGTTTGGATGTCGGCAGCCAAGTCATAATCTCTGCCTTCAATCAATGCCTCTGCAATTTTAACAGATGCTTTCGCTGCAAAAATCCCCGCTTTTTCTTCCATGTAGCTGAATACTACATGATAAACACCACTCTTCGCGGTTTCACGTGTGCGGCCAAAACCACACTGCATTCCAGCAAGGGTTTGGATTTCCAAAGCAATGTGCTCAATAACATGGCCCATCCAAGTGCCATCTTTTACGCGTTGGAAAAATCCACCTGGCTCACCAATGCTACAGCGATGACTGAACATAGATGGAAGAAGTGCTTCTAATCTTTCTAAAAATCCAGGGATTTTGTTGGTGGGCTTTTGCTCCATATCTTCCAGATCTAACTTCATCTGGATTACTTTATGTCTTCTGATAGACCAATAGTTTGGTCCCTTCATCACTTTAATGTCTATAATCTTCATACACTGGTTAAGGTTTTGTTTTTGCGATCACTAATAACAAACATCAGCAAACTTTTGATTGGTTCGACGCTCATACGTTGAAAAAAAGGTAGAAAGTATGAATTCTTTCAAGTTCAGATGTTTGGTTACATCCTATTTTTGTCCTTCGAATTTTAAAATTTACCATTTTGCAAAATCCAACAGGACGCCTCATCGCCATTGGCGGTGCAGAAGACAAAGGGACCGAAAGCGAAGGTTACTACTCACAACAAGGTAACTTGAATTTCTTTGAATTAGGAATTCTAAAACGCGTGGTTCAAGAAATGGGGGGGGTAGACGCAAGAATTGAGGTCGTTACAACGGCAAGCAGCATTCCAGTGGAGGTCGGAGAAAATTATTCTACCGCTTTCGCGAAAATCGGCTGTACCAATTTTGGAATCATGAATATCAAGAATCGGGAAGATGCAAAGTCTCCTGAATTCGAAGAACGCATCAGCAAAGCTGCAGGAGTGATGTTCAGTGGCGGGGATCAATTGAGACTGACTACCATTTTCGGGGGGACTACTTTTCTCGATATCATTCATGAGCGTTATAAAAATGATGGTCTTGTAATCGCAGGTACAAGCGCTGGCGCGATGGCCATGAGCAATACTATGATTTTTCAAGGTCGCAGCGATCTGGCTCACTTGAAAGGTGAGGTTAAATTGACTGCAGGACTATCATTCATGCCAGATGTGATTATCGATTCTCACTTCGACAAAAGAGGTCGTTTCAATCGACTTGCACAAGCGGTTTCTAGCAATCCAGCATGCACTGGAATTGGTTTGGGAGAAGATACAGGTGTCATAGTGACAAACGGAAATCACCTTGAAGCAATCGGAAGTGGAGCGGTGGTAATCATCGATGGAAGAGATATCAAACATTCAAATATCACTGAAGTAGGGCTAGGTACGCCTATTGCTGTTGAGAATATTCGTGTACATATTTTAGTGCATGGAAATCACTACCTCGTAAAAGAAAGACAATTCATTCCTAGTGAGGAATTATCTGAACAATAAATGAAATTTTCAATTGCCATTCACGGTGGAGCGGGTACCATCACTCGTTCAATGATGACTCCAGAAAAGGAGGCGGCCTATACAAATGCGTTATCTGATGCACTTGCTGTGGGTGAAGAGATTCTCCGCAATGGAGGTAGTTCTCTAGAAGCTGTAGAAAAGACAGTGATGGCTCTTGAAAATAATCACTTGTTCAATGCAGGTAAGGGTGCTGTTTATACCAACTCTGGAACACACGAAATGGATGCGTCCATTATGTGTGGAAAAACGCTTGAAGCAGGAGCTGTGTCTGGTATTTCAAACATCAAAAATCCAGTTGCTCTTTCAAGAGTGATTATGGAAAAATCGGGACATGTGTTTTTGCTTGGCTCACAAGCGGAAGAATTTGCGAAGCTTCATAATGTAGCTTTTGAATCTCCTGAATACTTCCATGATGATTTCAGATATCGTCAATGGCAAGAAGTGAAGGATGAAGAAACCTATCAGTTGGATCATGCAAAGGATAAAAAATTTGGTACCGTAGGAGCAGTTGCTCTTGATCAACACGGAAACCTTGCAGCAGCAACATCCACAGGTGGTATGACTAATAAAAGATGGGGAAGAGTTGGAGATAGTCCTATTATCGGAGCGGGCAACTACGCGAATAATAATACATGCGCCATCTCTTGTACAGGTCATGGCGAATATTTTATCCGCGCTGTGGTGGCTTATGACATCTCTTGCTTGATGGAATACAAAGGACTCTCCTTAAACGAGGCTTGTGAATTGGTGGTAAATGATAAACTAGTAAAATTTGGTGGAGAAGGTGGATTGATTGCTGTGGATAAAGAGGGCAATATTTGTCTTCCTTTTAATTCGGAAGGAATGTACCGCGGCAAGGCCAATCAAGACACACGCTCTATTGAGATATACAAATAACGGGGACATATTATCTTCGCGATTCTTATTTTTTTTGACTTATGAAAATTTCCTACAACTGGCTTAAAGAATATATTTCATGTGATCTTTCTCCTGAAAAAATTGGAGAAGTTCTTACTGCAATTGGATTAGAGGTAGAA
>JAIXWP010000120.1 GCA_027491215.1 Flavobacteriales bacterium
AACTCCAATGGTTGGTCTTGTGCTCATATCGGCGCAAAGATAGTGATAAGGGTTTGGAGTTTGGGGATAGGAGTTAGGGGATAGGGGATAGGGGTTTGGGGTTAGGGGTTTGGGGATTTTTTCCCATTTTGTTGTGCGAGTGTTGGGTCCTCGAGCTCGGAGAGAGAGGTGGTCCAAATCCGTGGAGCGACTTCATTGAGAACCGTCCTTCGATACACTCGCTACGCGAGCACTCAGGAACCGGTTCTCAAAAAAATCCCCAATCCCCAATCCCCTATCCCCTAACCCCGAACTCACTCTCTAACTATCCTCACCCCATCCAGCCACTTGTTTCCGCTGATGAGTTGGGCGAGGTAGATGCCGGAGGGCCAGGATTGAGTATTGATTTGAAGTTGGCCTTCTGTGGTGACCGACCGAGTGTTCGTTCGGTATATTTCTTTTCCGTTGATATCAAAAATAACAAGCTCTCCCTTAGATAGAAGTCCTGATATCTGAGATAAATATTCTTTCCCAAAAGAAATCGTCGCAATGTCTCCCACAGGATTGGGAAAAACGGTCATAGTATTTTCTAATCCCACCAATATATCTTCCGTGCCCACAAACTGACAACCTGGCTCAAGGCAGCCGTACTCGTCGAGCTTACAAATCCATGCATCTTCTCTGATTCCTTGTCCAAATACCATTTGTCGTCCCCAGCCTACTCCTACATAACCGCCATTATTAGGAATCTCAGCAACATCAGAGAAACGGTATTCATGATAAAACTGACCAGGGTTATCAGAGTATTGCCAATAATGTCTCATCCAGACACTATCTAAGTTTTCATTGAGTTTAAATAAAAAAGCCTTGGTAGCAGGAACTGCTCCTGTTTGGGTGATCGTATCAAAATCATCCACAAAGCGATGTGTTCCCCAACTAAAATACCCATTATCTGAACTATAATCTATGCCGAAGGGAGCTAAGTTCGTTGTAGAAAAACCATACTTTCGATCATCAACGACACTAAAAGTATCTCCATCATCATGAATTCTTCGAATTTGAAACTTTTTATGATAAGACTCATCCATATTCGCTGGACTATCGGTATTCCAATTGTTGACAATAAGAATATCTCCTGATGGATGCTCTATAGTGTAGGAATTATAACTTGTTCCGAAACCTCCGAAGTTATAACGCCACACCTCATCTCCATTAGCATCAGCTTTAATAAGCCAAGAGTTATTGGAATAGCTTTGAGATACTTTTCCTGCGCTTATGTAAATGTTATCGTTGGAATGAAGTAATATGGATCGAATAGTGAAACTATTATCATATCGTGCCAGCCAAAGCTGCTCACCTTGTGGACTAATTTTGGTCAGGAGGGTATTTGCTACATTTGGTGTGAAATACTGACCAATCTGTGACCGTGAACCATAAGCAAAAATATTCCCCTCGTTATCTTCTCTAGTGCCATCGAAATTGAACTGTTGATCATTGGGGTATCCATACAAAGGTGTCACTTGTTCAATGGATCCATCACGCGATATAAATAGTAATTCATTGTGTAGATCATTAGTTCCGTTTTGCCACTTAACCCTATTCAAAATAAAATCTGCACCCTCAATGGGGTATAATTGGTTAAACCCTTCTGTAACACCATTAAATTGGCTATTATCAAATAATGTATCATGAAATACAAAGTTCCTTATTGAGTCGCCTGTAACCATATCAAACACTGATATAACTGCTCTATTCGTGCCTGCGGTCATCTCGGCATTCAATTTTTGGAAAATAGAACTCGCATAAATAGTATCATTAATAACCAAAACACCATAAGCTGCACTTCCCCCCGTATCATTGAAAGGAGTCGCAATAAAATGCTGCCAGTTTTGACCCAACATTGAATATGAAAAAACGAGTGCAATTAAAAGAAAGGATAGTTTTTTCATGGGGTAGCTTTTCTGAAAGTTTAAAATTTATTCCGAGATGAAATATAGAGAAATTAAATTAAATGAGGTTGCTAAATAATAGAATAAATATCGGGGATAGGGGAAAGATTCACTTTCTATCTCGCTCGGTCCCAGAGCCCTTCGACAAGCTCAGGGACCGCGTGAGATAGAAAATGATTTTTTTCTCCAAACCCCAAACCCCAAACTCCCAACTCCTAACCCCTATCCCCAAACTCCATTGAGATTCTCGTATCTTGCGCCAAACGAAAAAAAATGGCTAAACGGCTTTCTGCTATTATCATTGATGACGAAGAATTTGCACGCGAAAATTTGAAAATGCTGCTGGAAGAATATTGTCCAGACGTAGAGGTGGCGGGGACTGCGGGAGGTGCTAGGGAAGCGAGATCGATGGTGGATGACGTGAATCCGGATCTTGTTTTTTTAGATATCATGATGCCGGGTGAAGATGGGTTTAGCTTTTTAGAAAGCATGCCTGATCGCCGTTTTCAAGTGGTATTCACAACGGCCTTTCGTGAACATGCGCTCCGTGCAATCAAAGAAAGCGCAATCGATTATCTCGAAAAACCAATCGACATCGAAGAGCTACAACGCGCAGTAGCCAAGGCAAAGGAGAATGCTGACCTCAAGCGAAGCCCCAAGGTGGATGATGATCGCCTCACAAAAGTGTTGCAAGATATTGTGCTCACCAACAGTGTGGAAAAGACCGTCATTCCTACGAAAGATGGATTGGCTATTGTTCGAAATACGGAAATTATTCACCTCGAAGCCATGGAAAATTACACCATGATTTATTTAGTAGGTGGAAAAAAATACATGAGCAGCCGAAGTATCAAGGCCTTCGAAGATCGCCTGGATACCAACATGTTTTTCAGAGTGCACAAATCACACATCATCAATATCGCACATCACTTAAAAGAGTTTTTGCGAAATGAAGGGTTGATTGCAGTACTCTCCGATGGCACACAAGTACCCGTCGCGCGCCGCAAGCTGCAAGAGTTTTTGGATAAAATTGAAAATATTGGATGATGAAAAAAATCATCCTGCTTTTTTTTGCCCTCGTTCTATGGTGCGCTGATGTTGCTGCACAGCGCTATTCGTTTTTACAATATTCTCTCAAAGAAGGTCTTACGCAATCGCAGGTGCGATCGCTCTATCAAGACAAACGTGGATTCATTTGGGTAGGTACACTTGGCGGTGTTTCTCGTTTTGATGGAAGAGAATTTGTCAGTTACAATCGTCAAGATGGATTGCTAAATAATCAAGTGAGCGCACTTACCGAGCTCACTTCAGGCACCATGCTCATTGGTTCATCAGGTAGTGTGAGCGAAATTTTTTCCAATAAAATAAAGAGTTACGAATTCGAAAGCGACCTCAAGGAAAGCAGCGTCAATTCACTGTTTCAAGAAACAGATCAACGCGTTTGGATCGGGACAGAAAATGGAATTTGCTATTATGCTCCGGGTAAGGGAATAACTTATCCTCTCGATAAAGGTGAGCCATTTAGTTCGCACATCAAAGCTTTTGTGGCACGCGGCGACGGAAGTTTTTTCATTGTTACTAAAGAGAAAATATTCCTTTATCAGCATCAGGGAATTCAACTTTTCTGGCAACCCGAATCTAAAGAGGTGAGCTTGTTTGACGCTGAAAGCGACGGCGCACAAGGTCTCTGGGTAGCGACAAAGGGCATGGGTTTGCTGCACGTAACCGCAAAAAAAGTGGCAACAGTGTTTGGTGTTGAAGAAGGATTAGAAGCGACAACTTTGACAGGAGTTACGATCGATGCGCAAGGGCGTAAGTGGTTGTCTTCGCGATTTGGATTTTATCTTGTGGAAGAAAGCGGTGTCACTTATTTTGATCAAAACAATGGATTGAAAACGCCTGACATCCGAGACATTCTCTGCGACTTCGAAGGTAATATTTGGTTGGGTTCGTATGGAAGTGGATTATTGAAATTTACGGGGCGCGCATTTTTTTCTTATACAAAATCAGAAGGGTTGAGCAGTGATGCGGTGATGTCGATCACTACTGATCCTGCGGGAGATCTATGGTTTTCCACGTTTGATCAGGGAGTTTGTCATTTGACAAAGGACTCGATTATGCACTTTAGTTTCGAAGAGTTACAAGGCAATGATCGTATTTGGACCAGCACCACAGATCGCAATGGGGTGTTGTGGTTTGGAGGGTCGTTTGGTTTGTTTAGCTACTCCAAAGGGCGTTTCAAGAGTTATGCAGAAGATGATAGTTTGCTAGACCCGATGGTGTTGGCCTTGTATGAAGATACACAGGGACGTTTATTGATTGGTACTGCCAATGGTTTGTGTTATTGGAAAGACGGAGCCATTCGCAGTTTCAAACATTTAGAAGGACATCCAAAAACGCGCATTCGAAATATCAAAGAAGATCGCGCGGGGAATATTTGGATGGCCACACGCACGGGAGTTTATTGCATGAACAACGAGCGATTTGTAAAGTACGATGATAAAAATGGCCTTCCAGATCAAACCGCATATTGTGTGGAGGTAGATCGTGAAAACCGCGTTTGGGTGGGAACACAGAATGGACTTGCCATTTTTAAAGGCAACGGTTTTTCTCCTGTTGCAACAGAAGAAGTGGGCGGAGCAAACTCTATTAACTTCTTGAAATACTACAACGATCAAATGTGGATCGGCACCAATAATGGCTTGTATAGTATTGAGGTGGGTGAGCGATTAAAAGAGAACGCATTGATCAAACGTCGTTATGGATTGGAGGATGGACTCATTAGTTTGGAGACCAATTTGAACGCTGTATATATTGATCCGAAGGGCTTGTTGTGGTTTGGAACAGCGGAAGGAGTGATGGCACTTGATATTGAAAAGCTGCGAGAGCGCGATAAAAAAGTAGATCCAAAAGTGGCTATCACATTAGTGCAGTTAAGTTTCTTGACACCTGACTGGAGCAAGTTTAATGCAACCGTAAATCCTGCTACAGGTCTGCCGGATAACCTTGAGGTGAGTTATAAAAACAACCACTTTACATTTCAATTTACAGGCATTAGCACCACCTATCCAGACGACATTCAATATCAATTTTTGCTAGAAGGATTTGACGAAGATTGGCAGGCATTGACGAAATCGAATTTCATCACTTATAGCAATTTGCCTTATCGGGAGTACACGTTTAAAGTGCGTGCGGTAAATAGATTTGGAACGTACAGTGAGCCAGCGGTTTTTCATTTTGTAATACATCCTCCTTTTTGGTTGACATGGTGGTTTATTGCGCTAGAAGTGTTGCTAGGAGGGGCATTGGTAACAGCAGTGTGGTATGTGCGTCGAAGAGTAACGCGCGCTCGTTTTGATCGAGAGCGATTAGAAATGCGCTCGCGTATGTTGACATTAGAGCAGCAATCGTTGAATTCAAGCATGAATCGCCATTTTATTTTCAATGCATTGAATAGTATTCAGTATTACATCAATCGACAAGATCGATTGGCGGCGAACAGGTATTTGAGTGATTTTGCGCGATTGATTCGAAAGAATTTGGACAGTAGTCAAGAGACCATTACGCCATTACGCGAAGAGATGGAGCGATTGGAGCTTTATCTGAAGTTAGAGCACATGCGATTCAAGGATAAGTTTGAATATGAGATTCGCATTGATCCTTCCATAGCGTTGGATGCTGTGAAAGTTCCGGCGATGTTGTTGCAGCCATTTTTGGAGAACTCCATATGGCATGGATTGCTACCGAAGGAGAGTTTAGGTAAAGTAGAAGTGGATATTCGCCAGGAAGGTTCTTCGTTGCGCATGGTTATTTTGGACAATGGGATTGGGGTGGATAACTCTTTGAAGTCGAAAATGGATACCGATAGCCATATTTCGAAAGGAATGCAGATTACAAAAAACCGGATAGAACTGATAAAAAAGATGACCAAGGAAGACATTCAACTCATTGGTCCTGTGCAGATTCAATCAGAGAGCGGGGAGGTATTGGGTACTCGTGTGGAAATAATTATTCCTGTTAATTTTCACGAACTTTTTTAATCTAAGTGTTGTATAAGTCAAAGGATTAACTATATTTGTTAGTGAAATTAAGAGTAGAAGCATGTTGAAGTCATTAAAGTACATATCATTTTTATTCGCACTCGTACTTGTCTTAGCGTCATGCACCAAGGATGAAGAGCTTATGAATCCTGCGCCAACCGTGGGTTTCCAGAAGGCTTTAGATATCTCAGGTGATCCAGCTGATGATCAAGAAACTGGTGAGGGTCCGAGTACATTAGCTTCAGGCGGAGGTGCTCCGATTGTGGATGATGAGGACGAAGAGAATGATGATGATGGAGCGGGAATTACCGATGATGAGGATGAAGAGAACGATGACGATGCTTCAGGAATCAAGAAATAATTGAATCAAAATACAAGGGCTGTCTGAAAAGGCAGCCTTTTTTATGCTTTTTACTTTTTTTGCTAATATAATTAGCAAAACTAATTATATTAGCACAACGAAAGCCCAAGTCACGCTCACGGGTTTTCGAAGCATTTATCCTAACAAATTAATTAATCAAAGATGGAAAGGTCGGTCATGCATATGGACTTGGATACCTTTTTTGTATCAGTAGAGCGGCTGATGGATTCACGATTGAATGGCAAGCCGGTATTGATAGGGGGGACCAGTGATAGAGGAGTGGTAGCGTCTTGTAGTTATGAGGCGCGGGCGTTTGGGGTACATTCCGCCATGCCCATGAAATTAGCGCGGCAGTTATGTCCTGAGGCGATTATTATTCGAGGGAATAGTTCGAGTTATTTAAAGTATTCAGACATCGTAAGTGAGATAGTACAATCCGCAGTGCCTGTTTTTGAGAAGACCTCGATAGATGAGTTTTATTGTGATCTAACAGGCATGGATCGTTTTTTTGGTTGTTTGCAGTTTGCTTCCGAGTTGCGTCAGAAAGTGATTAGAGAAACGGGCTTGCCGATATCGTTTGGTTTATCTGCGAATAAGACCGTTTCGAAAGTAGCTACGGGAGAGGCGAAGCCGAATAATCAGATGATGATACAGCGCGGCAATGAACGTCATTTTTTAGCACCATTATCCATTCGAAAAATTCCGATGGTAGGGGAAAAGACGTATCAGACATTGCGCAATCTTGGGATCAAGGAAATCCGCACCCTACAAGAGATGCCGGTAGAATTGCTGCGTCGCACGTTGGGTGAAAATGGAGAGATGATTTGGAAAAAAGCAAACGGGATAGATGATAGTGCGGTGATTCCATTTCATGAGCGAAAATCCATCTCAACCGAACGAACGTTCGATAAGGATACAATAGATGTAGTAAAGCTTCGCGGGCTATTGATTGCAATGACAGAAAACCTTGCGTATCAATTGCGGAAGGGCGATAAATTGACATCGTGCGTGACGATGAAACTTCGTTATTCTGATTTTCAAACGCAGACCATGCAGTGTCGTATTCCATTTACGAGTGCAGATCATTTGTTGGTGCCGAAGGTGTTGGAGTTATTTGAAAAGCTTTATCAGCGTAGGGTTTTGATACGTTTGGTAGGAGTGAAATTTAGTCATCTTGTAAGTGGTGGATATCAGATAAATTTATTTGATGATACAGAAGAGCGCATTGGATTGTATCAAGCAATGGATAGTATTCGTCATCGATTTGGTGACCGTGCGATTATCAAAGCGGCGGGAATTCAAGCGCACAGCATTGGTCGGGGAGACAACCCTTTCGATGGAGGTCCGCCTGTTTTATTAGCCAATCGAAGACAGTGAAATATGATTAATTTGGCGGCATGATCGCTCGTATTTTCACACTATTACTGTTGGGATTGGTATGCTCAACAAGTATTGCCCAAACGCCATTTATTGATAGTCTAGAACGCACACTTCCGACGTTGAAAGGAAAGGAGCGATTGACAGCATTGACTGATTTGACATGGGAATTACAGACGCGCGATATCGTGCGCTCTGAGCGATATGGCAAGCAATTGATGGATGAGGCAACGCTCACAAAGGACAGCACTGAAGTGGGTGAAGCGGCGAATATTTATGCCGTCGCATTATATCGCGCAGGAAAATTTGATCAAGCGTTGGCATACAATCGTAGAGCTTACAGCATTCGAAAAGTCAAGGGAGATAAGCGAGGTATCGGGTCCAGCCTTAATAAATTCGTAAACATATACTCTGATCAAGTAAAGCTTGATAGCGCGCTTTACTACGGATTTCAAGCATTAAAAATTTTTGAAGAATTACAAGATTCGGGATCGATTGTGATTTCCCTCAACACACTGGGCTCGATTTATCAAAAGGATAGAAATTGGGAGGAAATGATTCGTCAGAGTGACAAAGCGATGTCTATTGCTAAAAAAATCGGTTTTGGTTTCGGTGTTGGAACTGCTGCGGGAAATCTTGGAAATGCCCATGAAAACCTAGGCTTAGAGGATAAAGCCCTCGAGTACTATGAAATTGCGAAGACAGAATTTGAGAAGGTTGGTTCTACCGTCGACCTAGGCACAGTGGCTGTGAACTTGGGTGTGATTTATCGCAAAAGAGGAGATCTCCAAGCAGCGCTAGAGAGCTATCAGTTGGCGATGAACATGTCAGAAGAAATTGGGGAACAAAACGGAGTTGCCCACGCAAGTGCTAACGTCGGAGCGATTCTCAATATGCAAAATAAATGTCGGGAAGCAGTTCCTTTTTTCGAAAGGGCAAGAGAAATATCGGAAGCACAGAACCTAGGCCGGGTAAGGCTTTTAGCATATAGTGGATTAACAGAAGCGTATGCAAAAACAGGAAGAGGTGAAGAGTCGATTCGCTATTTGACACGATATATCAATCTCAGAGACTCGCTTTATAATACAGAACGAAGCACGTTACTTTCTGAAATGCAAACAAAGTTTGAAGTAGAAAAGAAAGAGCAGGAAAATGAATTTTTGAAAAAAGAAAATGAGTTAAAAGAGCAAGAAAAAAAGCGCATTCAAATGGGTGCAATCATCGTGATTGTGCTGCTTTTGATTGCAGCATATTTTTACTATTTGGGATATAAGCGCAAGCAAGAAACAAAGCTTCAGAAAGAATTAGTACGTGAGCGTGAACGTGGATTGGAAGCGGTGTTTGATGCAACAGAAGAAGAACGAAAGCGCATTGCAAAAGATCTGCACGATGGAATTGGCCAACAATTGAGTGGCTTGAAACTCAGCTGGGAAGGGCTTTCTGTGAATAGAGAGTCAGGTGATAAAATGGTAAAACTTACCAAAGTACTTGATGAAGCTTGTCAAGAAGTGCGTAGTATTTCTCATCAAATGATGCCGAAAGCTTTGGGAGAAAGAGGCTTGCTTCCCTCATTAGAAGACATGCTTGAAAAGAGTTTAGGATTGACTTCCATTCAATATCAATTAGAACATTTTAAGGTAGAAGGCGAGCGCTTCAATGAGCGAGTCGAGGTGGGCTTATATCGTGTATGTCAAGAATTGGTAAACAATATCATCAAGCACAGCGGCGCATCACAAGTGAATATCCAATTTTTCAAGAATAAAGCGAATCTAGTATTGATCGTTGAGGATAACGGAAAAGGATTTGACCCAACGGCCAAAAAGGATGGCGTTGGATTAATGAATATCACCTCACGTTTGAGCACTGTGGGCGGAGAGGTGACGTGGGAAGCTGGACCGAAATCAGGATCAGTAGCCACCGTCAGAGTTCCGGTGGCCTAGTCGAACTTCTCTTATCTTTGTTTTGAAATTTTACCTCCATAGTGTCTCTTCGAATACTTCTAGTTGATGATCACGCCATCGTGACCGATGGTATAGCAGCCTTGTTGCAAAACGAGAGCGCCTATGATGTGGTGGCTGTATGCCGCAACGGACAAGAGGCGCTTGACACGCTGCGCATTCTCAAGGTAGATTTGATACTCATGGATATTGATATGCCTGTGATGAACGGCATCGAGGCAACGAAGCAAATCAAACGCGAGTTTTCCGAAATCAAAGTCATTATTCTTACCATGCACGATGAGAAAGCGATGATACAAATGTTGCTGGACAATGGAGCTGACGGCTATTTGATTAAGAATAGTTCGAAGAATGAGTTGATAGATGCCATTGAAAATGTACGTGCGGGAAGACAACATATTTCCGAAGAAGCGCATACTGTACTTTTGAGTAGAGACGGAGCTAAAAGCGAACGATTATCGGGCTTAACAGAGCGAGAGGTTGAGGTTTTGAAGCTAATTGCCGAAGGAATGTCCAATAAAGAGGTCGGTGACCGATTATTTATTTCACATCGCACCGTAGATACCCATCGGACAAATCTTATGCAAAAGCTTGATTGTCATAACATTGCGGGATTGGTGCGAATTGCCATTCAAGAAGGATTGGTTTAAAAAGAGAGGCAACCATCTTATTTTTTCACGTTTCGCAGATAGAATGATAAAGTTTGAAATAAAATTTTACTTTCGCGTTCCGTAACCACAGTTGAACCTACAAAAACATTAAGATATGTACTGGACACTAGAATTAGCATCATACCTCGAAGACGCGCCATGGCCAGCAACAAAAGACGAGCTTATCGACTTCGCGATGAGAACAGGCGCTCCACTTGAAGTGGTAGAGAACCTTCAGCAAATTGAAGATGACGAAGAAGTATTCGAAAGCATCGAAGACATTTGGCCAGATTATCCAACGAAAGAAGACTTTTTCTTCAATGAAGATGAGTATTAATTTTTTTGAAGAAATAATGAATTGATAGAAGCCGCTCCTAGGAGTGGTTTCTTTTTTTTTACAATTAAAATTTTATGGAAGCTGACAAGCAATTGCGATATGACAAAGCCTACTTGAAGATGGCTAGAGAATGGGCTAAATTGTCCCATTGTCAGCGCAAGCAGGTGGGGGCAATATTGGTGCGCGACGGCATGATCATCAGCGATGGATACAACGGAACTCCGAGTGGATTTCCGAATATGTGTGAGAATGATGAGGGTGAAACGCATTGGTATGTGTTGCACGCAGAGGCCAATGCTATTTTGAAAGTGGCGCGTTCAACGAACAATGCGGCTGGAAGCACGCTTTATATTACACTTAGTCCATGCAAAGAATGCTGTAAATTGATATTACAATCGGGCATTCGCCGAATGGTGTATATCGATGAGTACAAAGACAGAACAGGAATAGATTTTTTGAAGAAAGCAGGTTTGGAAGTGGTGCAAATCACCGACCTATAAATTTTTCGAATAATACTTTAAGCAACGTCGAAAACGCTTACTTTGCATAAGACTTGGGAGAATCTCCAAGATAAATAATATGAATAACGAGAGAGTGGACAAAATCGAAGCTGCAGCGGATCCCAACAAGAAAAGACCATCTGCGCTCCAACCGATATTTTTTGCATTGACACTGATTGGCGGTATGTTCATTGGAACAAACCTAGACGATCAAAATTTGCTGTCTGTTAAAACAGGCACCGAAGAGAATCCCAACAAGCTAGTCAGCTTGATTGATTTCATTGAAGATAATTACGTAGATAGTGTCGACAAGAAGAAGTTGATTGATGATGCTATTGAGAGCATATTGAAAAATCTCGACCCACACAGCTACTACATGAATCCAGAAGACCTTGCAGATGCTCAGGAGCAATTGGAAGGAAAGTTTGATGGTATTGGAGTTGAGTTTCTGATTTTACGAGATTCATTAATGGTCGTGAAAACCGTTCCTGGCGGGCCATCTGAGCAAGCTGGTCTCAAGGCTGGCGACCGCATTGTGATGGTAGAAGGCCAAGAGATTTCGGGAAAGGAATTAGATTCAGACAAAGCGCAGAAATTGCTAAAGGGCAAAAAAGGCAGCGGAGTTAATGTCACCGTGAAACGCCTTGGAGAAAAGAATAATTTACAATTTACAATTACGCGCGGTAGTATTCCGATTGAGAGTGTTGCTGCATCGTTTATGGTAAATGATACGACGGGTTATGTAAAAATTGATCGCTTCGCTCAAACCACTTATGATGAGTTTTATGAGGCGACTTCTAATTTACAAAAGTCGGGAGCAAAGAAATTGATCATGGACCTACGCGGCAATGGCGGCGGACTTTTAGATCAAGCGACACGAATGATCGAAGAGTTTTTACCAAAAGGAAAAATGATCGTTTACACTGAGGGGACGCATCAGGGTAGAGAGGAAATGAAGTCGAGTAAGACAGGAGATTTCATTGAGATGGAAGTAGTGGTGATGATCGATCAGGGCTCTGCATCAGCGAGTGAAATCGTAGCGGGAGCGCTTCAGGATTGGGATCGTTCAGTGACAGTGGGTCGCAGATCATTCGGCAAAGGCTTAGTACAACACGAGATCGAACTACCAGATCGCAGCGCATTGCGTTTGACAGTAGCTCGTTATTATACACCAACAGGGCGTTGCATTCAGAAGCCTTATGGCGACAGCATCGATTATGCAGGAGATTTCCATCAGCGATTGATCAGTGGTGAATTAACCAGTGCTGATAGCATTCATTTCCCAGATAGTTTGAGATTTACCACTTTGGGTGGAAAGAATAGAACCGTGTATGGAGGTGGAGGTATCATGCCAGATATTTTCGTCCCGATTGATTCAGTTTACTTGAATGGAGTGCTGGGTGATCTCAGTTATTCCGGTATTGTGAGAGAGTATGCGTTCGATTACACTGACGGTCATCGTAAAGATTTGTCGAAGTATAAAAACGCTCAAGACTTTGTAAAGAAATTTGTAGTGACGGATGCAATGATTGCAGAACTTCTGAAAAAGGCGTCAGACAAAGGAATAAAGGCGCAAGCATCAACGCTTCGCAAAGTGACTCCTGAATTGAAGAATAGATTGAAAGCACAAATCGCAAGACATCAGTTTGATGATGATGCCATGTTCATGGTATTGTTAGAAGCGGATAAAGACTTCAAGCAAGCGATGGATGTAACGAAGAATTATGCTAAGTACGCCTTAGCGCAATAGTTTAATGGGTGAGTGATGTGCTATTATATCCGGCGGGCGAGACCTTTTCGAAAGCCGAGCGTCTGTGTAGAAAAAAGCTGATCGATGATGTTTATGCAAATGGCATGAGTATTAAATCAGCAGCGATGGTGTTTGTGTATATGCCCGTCGAGTTGGATGAGCCTGTGCCTGTGCAAGTATTGATGACTGTTTCAAAACGTTTGTACAAGCGTGCTCATGACCGCAACCGCATCAAACGCTTGATGCGTGAGGCATACAGAAGACATAAAACATTGATCTATGAACCTCTGGTGGCACAGCAAAAGCAGATGGCTCTTATGATTATTTTCACTGGACGTCAAATGCCGAATTACGCCTATGTGTACGGCAAGCTATTTGAGTCTATGAAAAAATTGAGAGGCGAATTATCCAAATCAGAATTGAAAGAAAACAATGAATAGTTTATCATCATTTTTCAAAAAACCAAAGAGATGGATTATCTCTCTTTGCTTCGTTGGAGTGGTTGCTACATCCGCAACACTAACTGACGAATATTTTGAAATTTCCAAGAACATAGAAATATTCACCTCGCTTTACAAGGAGTTGAATATCTATTATGTAGATGACACCAAGCCCGGCACGTTAATGAAGACGGGAATTGACGCGATGTTGCGTTCCTTGGATCCTTACACAGTCTATTATCCTGAGTCGAAAGTAGAAGATGCGATGTTTATGCAGACCGGTCAGTACGGTGGTATTGGCGCATCAGTGAATACTATAGATGGGAAGATTACTATCGTAGAGCCTTATCAAAACTATGCTGCTGTCAAAGCGGGGTTGAAGGCTGGCGACGTGATTGTTTCAGTAGCAGGTAAAAGTGTTGAAGGCAAAACACACGATGAAATTTCCGATCTATTGATGGGTCAGCCAGGCAGTGTGGTAGAGGTATTAGTTCGCAGAGAAGGACTGGTAGCGCCGCAGAGCATTAAGGTAACACGCGAGGAGATTAAGATTCCAGACGTTCCTTATTTCGCTATGTTGAATGATGGAAAGACTGGTTATATCCAATTGACAGGTTTCACACAGACTGCAAGTCAAGAAGTGCGTTCAGCGTTTATGGATTTGAAGAAAAAGAACATGGAGCGTTGTGTTTTGGATTTGCGAGGCAATGGTGGTGGCTTGTTGAGAGAGGCCATCAGTATTGTAAATTTCTTTGTGCCGAAAGGAACAGAAATCGTGCGCACGAAGGGTAAGATAGACGAGTGGAATAAAATTTACACGGCAACAGTTGATCCATTGGATACAGAAATTCCATTGGTGGTATTGGTAGACGGTATGTCTGCATCAGCATCAGAAATTGTTAGTGGAAGCTTGCAAGATTTAGATCGCGCTGTGGTAGTAGGAAGCGAATCCTTTGGTAAAGGATTAGTGCAGCAGACAAAGGATTTGGCCTATAACACACTTGTAAAAATCACAGTGGCGAAGTACTATACTCCAAGTGGACGTTGCATTCAACGATTAGACTATTCTCACCGTGATGATAAGGATGGTCAGGTAAAAGCTGTTAGCGATTCGTTGATCAAACCATTTAAAACAAAGGGCGGACGCACAGTTTACGACGGTCGTGGTATTTCACCAGATATCGAAGTAAAAGACGAAGAAGCAAGTAATGTGATGATGGGCTTGGTGAATAATTGGATCGGATTCCATTGGGCTACGAAATACGCAAACAGCCACGCTCAGATTGACAGCGCTGATACGTTCCGATTGACGGATGCAGAGTACAGTGAATTCATTAATTGGGCGATGACACAGAAGTTCGAGTACAACACCGCAACTGAAGCGGTTTACAAGGAGTTGGAGCGAGTGGCGAAGAACGAAATGTACTATGAAGGGTCAGAAAAAGAGTTTGCCAGTTTGTACGCGAAGATTGCTCCAAATAAAGAGCAGGACTTAAAAAAATTCAAGGGTCAGATCAAGGAATACCTTGAAAACGAGATTGTTTCTCGCTACTATTATCAGAGTGGAAGAATCAAGGCAACACTTCCTCAAGATCCGTGCATTGCCAAGGCAATAGAAACGTTGAATTCGAGTTATAGTGCCGTGCTGAATGGAACTTATTCCAAGAAGTAAGCACATCCAAAGCCAACGATTTCTTTATGACTGCCTCCCTTCGTATCCAAATATTGGACGTTCTCCAATGGATAGGTTTTGCTATCCTACTGGCGGCGTTGTCCTTTTCTAACTTTTTTATATCGTTTGGTTCGTTTTGGCTGGTAGGAGTTTGGTTGCTGAATTTGCTTAATGCACACTTCACCGACCGCAGTGCCGGCAGCTATCTCCGCGTTTTTACGAGTGAGCCATTGTATTTTATACCCATGGCAATCTATATGCTGTCTGTCGTTGGTTTGATTTGGAGCTCCGACTTTGGTTTTGGGATGTGGGATCTAAGAATGAAGCTGCCGTTGCTTTTCATGCCATTCTTGATAGCAACGCTGCGCCCCATGACAGAGCGAGCCCTGGAATGGCTGTTTCGATTGTTTATCGCGTCGTTGGTCGTCGCAACGCTTTGTTGTCTTTGGGTCTATTTTGGCTTTTCGAGCAAGCGCATTCGTAATATTCGTGATATCTCCATTTTCATTTCTCACATTCGCTTTAGTATGCTTTTGGTGTTTGGCGCTGCTATCATCATGGTGCGCTGGATGCGCCGTGGGGTGGGCGTTGTGGTGGGTACACTGATGATATTGTTGTTTATCTATTTCCTCTGGATCATTGAATCTGTGACAGGCTTTATCTTACTTAGCGCGCTCATTTTCCTTTACACACTCTATATATCGAGCAAATTGAAGAATGGTTGGATGAAGGTGGGTGTTCCCGTAATAATGATTGGATTGGCGATCTTGTTTACCACCTTTGTAATTAATCGCTATCAACGCTACTTCGATGCCGAAGAAATTCCCACATCATCGCTTGATGCGTCTACTCCACGCGGAGAAAAGTACACGCATTATTTGGAGAATAAGCAACTAGAGAACGGCCACTACATTATGCGGTTTATAGCATGGGACGAGCTAAAGAGCTCATGGGATGAGCGAAGCGAGATTCCATTTGATAGTGCAGATTATAAGGGCAATGAGGTCAAGTGGACGCTGATTCGCTACATCACTTCATTAGGCAAGAAGAAGGATATGGACGCAGTTGAGGCCTTATCCAATGATGACATCGACCAGATAGAGCGGGGGATACCGAGTGCTTTTTATGGCAGAAAATCAGGAATCGACAAGCGATTGGACAAGATTTTTTTCGAGTTAGATAATTATCGCAATGGAGGCAGCCCGAATGGACATTCGGTTTTTCAAAGATTGGAATTTTGGAAAACAGGCAGCCATATTTGGAAAGAGCACCCATGGTTTGGAGTTGGAACAGGAGATCTAAAATCAGCGTTTAAGGAGCGCTACGAAATAGAACAGACAGGGCTTTCTGAGAAAAACAGACTGCGTGCACACAATCAGTATTTAACCTATTTCGTGGCACTTGGAATTTTTGGAGGACTATTTTTTATTGTTTTTTTCCTTTATCCAATTACGAGAAAATACTGGAGAAACAGTCTGGTTTATATGGCGTTCTTTGTGATTTGTGCGTTGTCATTTATCACAGAAGACACCCTCGAAACGCAAGTGGGAGTGACGTTCTACGCGTTTTTTCACTCCTTTCTAGTTCGTTACACGAGCGTTCAAAAAATCAAAAACAGCATTCGCTGAAATTTCTAGAACACCGGACTCAGGGTGTTCTTTTGCAACAAAGAAGTTTGCCTTTTTTCCAATGGGAGCCCAACGCCCTGGATGAATAGGTCGCTTTGGTGAATAGAGTCCTAAAGCTTCAATTCCTAGAGCAGACGCGATATGCAGAGGCCCTGTGCTTGCTGCAACGAGAGCGTCACATTTTCCAATAAAAGAAATAAACTGAGAAAGTGATAGCTGGCCAGTGAGGTCGTGCACATTCATTTGAAGCAATTTGCTTTCTGCACGGATGCGTTCCCCTTCGGGAGCGGTACCACTGATGATGACTTGCCAGCCCTGATGGATGCAGGTTTCGGCGAGTTGCTCGAATTGTGCAAAGCTCCAATTGACCGCACTTCCTTTAGAAAGTGTGTGAAGAATGATTTTTGGATAAGGAGAATGAAGAATATTATTCCACCTCGACAGATCATTGTCTGCGGCTTGAAATCCGCTGTAATCCGCAATTACCTGAATGGAAGGAATGTCTGTAATTCCAAACGGGCGTAATAGTTTGAAGTTAAGTTGCGATTCGTGGAGATCCGATTTTTTCCTAGAAAAGAAAACAGGATGATTGCATGTCGATAAAGAATGCCATCTGCGGCCCGTGGCGATGCGGTGTTTTATTCCCGCTTTTTTTGCAATTGTCATCACTTCTTTTTCTGGGAAGACATGAATAATGACATCCGCATTTGTACTTCTTAGAACAGAAATTTGCTCTTCCGAAGAAAGCTTGAAAACCTTATCCCAGTTGATGAAATCATCAACATGGGTGCATGACTCAATGATTGCTTGTGTATAAGAGCGACCGATGAAAGAGATTTTTATTTCAGGAAAAATGGATTTCAGAAAGCCTGTCATAGGCAAGGTGAGCATCACGTCGCCGATGCTATCCGTGCGGGAAATGATGATATGACTAGGCTTTTGAATCACGGTGTAGTTGCATCAATTTAGAGTACTTCTTATATGTCGCATATGCGCTCAAACGCGCTATGGTCCAGCCGGTAGCGCCATCGAGGAATCCTTTTTTGAAGAGGATATTTTTGAGAAATTGAGCGACCATTTTAAGTCCGATCATCAACCAGTTGGTGGTTTTATTTCTTTCAAAAAGTTCTTTGCTTGCAATATTGGAGAAGAACTCAATTTGTTTCAAATGATCTTCACGC